>JBKJLJ010001000.1:0-4451 GCA_046597015.1 Bryobacteraceae bacterium | reverse complement strand
ATCAAGTCGCGGCAAGCCATCCTGGATAAAGGCTGGTACCCGCGGCTGAACACCCAAGCTAACGTCTTCGGTCGCGGCTCCGGCACCAACCTCAACGGTCCTTACCCGGGCGGCGCGAACGGCCTTGGCCCGACGGTCGGCAACTGGGCCCTTGGTGCCACCGTCACCTTCCCATTGCTGGAGTACAAGACTCTCCGCGCCCGCCGGCAATTGGAAGATCAACGGATCGGCCGGGAGTCTTCCCGCAAAGCTCTGCTGGAACGGGAACTCGCCGCGGCCCTCGATCGCGCACAGATCGCCGTTACCGGGGCTCGGAGCCTGGCTCAGATCACGCCGCAACAGGTGACGCTGCTGAAACAGACGCTTGAGCAGATTACGGCTCGTTATCGAGCCGGGCTGGCCAACTTGACCGAAGTAACAGACTCGCAACGATTGCTAACACAAGCGGAAATCGATCACTCGCTCGCGATTCTGAACGTCTGGCGCGCGGAACTTGCGCTGGCTGCCACGCAGGGCGATCTGGCGCCCTTCCTGGGCAAGGTGCCATAAGCCATGCGCCTGGTAATCGCAGCCCTTCGCCGGCCCGTCACTATTCTCGTCGCCGTCCTGGCCATTATCCTTTCGGCCTATCTCGCCAGCCGCCGCATCGCCGTCGACATCTTCCCGGAAATCGGGCAGCCCGCCATCTTCGTGGCGCAACCCTATGGCGGCATGGACCCTTCGCAGATGGAGGGTTACCTCACTTATTACTACGAGTATCACTTCCTCTACATCGCCGGGATCGAGCATGTGGAATCGAAGAATATTCAGGGCGCTTCGCTGATGAAGCTGTACTTCCACCCTGGCACGGACATGGCCCAAGCGATGGCGCAAGTGATCGGGTACGTTACCCGCGCCCGGGCCTTTATGCCCGCCGGAGTCGTCGGGCCGTTTATCACGCGCTTCGATGGTGGCAGCGTTCCGGTGGGCCAATTAATCTTTTCCAGTCCGACGCGGCCACCGAATGAGATGCAGGACATAGCGATCAACCGGGTTCGTCCGCTCTTTGCTACGCTGCCCGGCGTCTCGGCTCCGCCGCCTTTCGGCGGCAATCAGCGCACCATTGTCGTGCGGCTCAATCCGGACAAGCTACGCAGCTATCGCATCTCGCCAGAAGAGGCCATCGCGGCCGTCAACAAAGCGTCATCCGTGCAACCGGCGGGCAACATTCGCATCGGTGACCTGAATAACTTCGCGACCTCGAACGCGGCGTTGGGCGCGAATCTCTCCGAGCTGATGGACGCCCCCGTGCGCCCCGGTGAAAACCCGCCAGTCTTTTTGCGCGATATCGGAACGGTCGAGAACGGCACCGACATCCTGACCGCGTACGCCCATGTGAACGGCAAACGCACGGTCTACATGCAGATCACCAAGCGTAGCGACGCCTCGACGCTGGACGTGATTGAACGGGTCCGCGCCGCGATCCCCGCATTCAAAGCGGCCTGCCCGGAGGACGTCGATGTCCGCGTAGAGTTTGATCAATCGGTCGTCGTCACCGGAGCGCTCCGTACGCTCGCGAACGAGGCGATGCTCGGGGCTCTGCTCACGGGGCTGATGGTCCTGATTTTCTTGCGCGATTGGCGCAGCGCGCTGATCGTGGTAACGACCATTCCGATCGCCCTGCTCACTGCTGTCGTCGGCCTTTGGGCGCTGGGCCAAACGATCAACATCATGACGCTGGGCGGGCTCGCGCTGGCGGTGGGCGTGCTGGTGGACGAAGCCACAGTGGAAATCGAAAACATCCACGCGCACATGGCGACCGGGTTATCGCGCGTCCAAAGCGTTCTCGACGCCTGTCGCAAAACTGCCATGGCGCGACTACTGTCGATGTTGACGATCCTCGCAGTCTTCGCCCCGGCGCTTTTCATGACCGGAGTCGGCCGCCAGCTTTTCGTACCGCTGTCGCTGTCGGTCGCGCTGGCGATGTTCGCCAGCTACGTGCTCTCGAGCACCTTGGTCCCGATCCTGGCCACTCGCTTCGTCAAGCCGCGCGCTCATGCGCCCTCGAATGCGCTATATAGCACTTACCTGGCCGGGACGCTCAAACTCCGTTGGCCGCTGGCCGGATTGTACCTGGTGTTGACCGCCGTTCTGCTCTGGTTCGGCGTCCCCACGCTGGGCACCGAACTGTTCCCTGCCGCTGACGCGGGCCAGTTCAAGCTTCGCCTACGGGCCCCGACGGGCACCCGCATCGAACGCACCGAAGAGCTAGCTTTACAAGCCCTCAAGCTGATGCAACGCGAAGCCCCGATAGAAATCAGTTCCGCGTTTATCGGCGTTCAACCGGCGAGCTATCCGATCAACACTATCTTCCTGTGGACTTCCGGCCCGCACGAAGCCGTCTTCCAGGTAGCGCTCAAACCGGAAGCGACACTCCGCGGGGAACCGCTCAAGGAGCGCCTGCGGACGGTCTTCGCCAAGGAGTTGCCGCAACTGCAGATGTCGTTTGAGGCCGGCGACATCGTTAGCGATGTAATGTCGTTTGGCTCCCCGACACCGATTGAAGTAGCGGTCCAGGGCCCCGCCCTCCCGGCCAATCGGGCTCATGCCGAGAAGGTCCTCGCCGAACTCAAGAAGCTTCCCTTCCTGCGCGACTTACAGTTTGCCCAGCCCCTCGACTATCCGACGATCGACGTGCAAATCGACCGGGAGCGCGCGGGGCAGTATGGCCTGACGATGGCGAATGTGGCGAGGTCGCTGGTGGCGGCCACGTCGTCATCCCGCTTCGTCGATCCGAACTACTGGCGCGACCCGGCGTCGGGCAACGCGTTTCAGATTCAGGTGGAAATTCCGCAGCACCGCATGGCGTCTATCTCTGACCTGGCCGATCTGCCGGTGATGCAGAATCGCGAGGCCCGACCGTCGCTGGGGGACGTGGCGACGATTAAGCCGGGCAAAACGTTCGGCTTGGTGGAACGGTATAACATGCAGCGCGTCGTTTCGATCACGGCCAATCTCCACGACGTGCCTCTCGGAATGGCGGAACAACAGATCAACGAGGCGATCGCGAAAGCGGGTGAGCCGGCGCGGGGCGTGACCGTAAACGTTCGCGGACAAGTGCCCGCGCTCAAATCAACGCTCGAAGGCCTGCGCCTCGGGCTCGTGATCGCGATCGTGGCGATTTTCCTCCTGCTCACCGCTAACTTTCAAAGCGTCCGTCTGGCGCTTGTAGTGTTGTCGACGGTTCCTGCTGTGCTGTGCGGAGTTACCTTGGCGCTCAAGCTTTCAGGGACGACGCTGAACATTCAAAGCTTCATGGGTGCCATTATGGCCACTGGCATCGCGGTCGCCAATTCGATTCTGCTGGTGACTTTTGCTGAACTCGGCGGCGGCATCGTCGCTGCCGCCAGTGCCCGTCTTCGCGCCATTCTGATGACCGCGTTTGCCATGCTCGCGGGCATGGCCCCGATTGCCTTTGGTGCCGCGCAGACGGCCCCGTTAGGCCGAGCCGTGATTGGCGGTCTCGCCCTGGCCACCATCGCCACCTTGACCATCGTGCCGCTCTTCTACGCCATCCTGCAACCTAACCCCGGCCGCAGTGCCTCTCTTTTGCCTCATGATTTCGAAAACCGCTAGCTTTCTTTTCCTCGTCGCCTCCGCTGCTCTCGCCCAAGAGACGGTCGCGGTGGTCGTTCAACAACTCGACCGCAAGCTACGACTGCCCGCCGAGATTCTGCCGTATCAGGCGGTCGACCTGCACGCCCGGGTGCCGGGCTTCGTCGAGCGGGTGGAAGTTGACCGGGGCAGTGTCGTTAAAAAAGGGCAGTTGCTGCTGGAACTCGTCGCTCCGGAAATGAAGGCACAGCTCGCTGAGATCGAAGCGAAAGCCCAAGCGATCGAAAGCCAACGGGCGGAAGCGGAAGCCAAATTGGCGAGCGGAGAAGCGGTGCTGGAACGATTGAAGCAAGCGGCTACCACGGCTGGGGCGGTGGCTGGCATCGAAGTCATCCAAGCGCAGAAAGCGGCGGATGCCCTGAAGTCGCAGATCATCAGCATCCAAAGCCAAGCCAAAGCCACGCGCGCCTCGGCCGCGGCGATCACAGAACTGATCGGGTATTTGAAGGTGACCGCACCATTCGACGGCGTGATTACGGCCCGCATGGTGCATCCGGGTGCCTTGGCGACGGGCCCCCTGCTGCGCTTGGAGCAGGTGAACCGCTTGCGGGTGGTGGTTTCGCTGCCTGAATCCGAGGTAGCCACGATGGTTCGCGGCGCCACCGTTCCGTTTACCGTGGCGGGCGGCTTAACGGGCTCTGGGATAATCGCCCGAATCTCGCGTTCTCTCGATTCGAAAACGCGGACGATGCCGGTAGAGCTGGAGGTCGCCAACGGGAATGGCGCCTTGAGCCCCGGCATGTACGCCGAGGCGGTGTGGCCGGCACGCCGCGCTAAGCCGTCGATCCTCGTGCCGC
>JBKJLJ010000016.1:0-5321 GCA_046597015.1 Bryobacteraceae bacterium | reverse complement strand
CTGCTGGCCGCGATGCTCGGCTGGATGCTTGGCGCCATGGGCGTCATGCTTTATTCGTTCGCCCTCGTCTCGATCCAAAAAGAGTTCGCGCTTTCAGGAACGCAAAGCGGCCTACTGACGACAGCCATGCTGTTTTCCGCCGCCCTCGGCGGTACGCTCGCTGGCTATCTTGCGGATCGCTACGGTCGAACGAAGGTTCTGATGGGCTCTATCCTTACCTACTCGCTCTTTACCGCCGCCATCGCCACTGCGACGAGCTTCGAACAACTGCTGTTTTGGCGTGCCCTCGTCGGCTTTGGGCTGGGTGCCGAGTGGAGCGCTGGCACTGTCCTTGTGGCCGAATCCTGGCCGAGTCAACATCGCGGCAAAGCCATCGCAATTACCCAATCTGGCTGGGCGATCGGCTATATCCTCGCTAGCCTGCTCGCTGCCGCAATTCTGCCAACTTACGGTTGGCGACCCCTGTTCGCTCTCGGCATTCTCCCGGCCCTGCTCACTCTTTGGATCCGTCGCGCCGTGCCGGAACCGGCCGTATGGTCGCGCACCGCTGCTCGCGCACCGCTCCGCATCCTCTTCCGCCCGCCGCTGCGCCGCTACGTCCTGGTCTCGATCGGAATGTCCAGCCTCATCTTGTTCGCCTATTGGGGGCTGTTCACCTGGGTCCCCGCCTATCTCGCTTCTCCGATCGAGAAAGGAGGCGCTGGCCTCTCGGTCGTCCGTTCCACCGGGTGGATCATCCCTATGCAACTCGGCGCGCTTGCCGGCTATTTGAGCTTCGGCTTTCTCGCCGATCGTTTCGGCCGTCGCCCCGTATTCGTGTCGTTTCTGCTTGGGGCGGCCGTAGTGACCTATCTATATGGAAATCTAGCCCAAAGCCCCGGTCTTCTGCTTGCGCTCGGCCCCCTGGTCGGGTTCTTCGGACACGGTTATTACAGCGCCTTTGGAGCCATCCTGAGCGAACTCTTTCCGAGTGGGATCCGAGCCACCGCGCAAGGGCTTTGCTACAACGCCGGTCGCGTGTTTAGCGCTCTCGCTCCTGCCGGCATCGGTGCCCTGGCCGACCGCGAAGGCATCGGCGCCGCTCTGGGAATGACGGCTGCATTCTTCGCCCTAGGGGGGATTTTGATCTTCGGTCTTCCCGAAACGAAGGGAAGGGAATTGACGTAGTCTCGCCTGACATTTGCCCTAGGCTCTTGTGTTTCGGCGATAACCGCCGATAACCAGAGATGGAGAAGATTTCCATTTTCGCCTGTGAGTCGCAGCCTTTGATGGTCGAGGGCCTCTTGCGCGTCTGCGAGGCGTCTTCCGACCTGTATCTCTGCGGCACTGCGCCGAACTTGGCGGCCGCACGGAGTGGGATTGCGAGCTATGTGCCCGCCGTTGTGCTGATCGACAATGCGGCTGGATATCGGCAAAGTGCTCTTTTCCTGGCTGAACTGCGCTCGCTTGCGCCCCGCTCGGCGCCTGTCCTGTGGGTGACCGATCTCGGAGAAACGGAGTTGATCCGGTCGTTGCAGGCGGGAGCCCGCGGCGTGATTCGGCGGAATGAGACCGTCGCGCTCCTTTGCGAATGTCTTCGCCAAGTTGCCGACGGACAGGTCTGGATTGAGCCCGAACTGTCCGGGGTATGGGCCGAACACTCCCGCCGCGGTCATCCGGCATTAACCCCGCGCGAACGGGGCGTGGTGGAACTGGTCACGCGTGGTCTCAAGAATCGGGAAATCGCTGCCGAACTCGGCATCACGCCGGGAACGGTGAAGGTACACCTGATGCACATCTTCGAAAAAACGTCGACGAAGGATCGGTTCGACCTCGCACTGCAATCGGCCCGCATCCTAGGAAGTCGCCAGGATAGCGAAATAAATTCTCTCGCCAAACGACATTCGGCCTAAGGTTCCTGAGGGTGGCGTCCGATCAACCTAATAGCCCTCTGGGCACGCGGTTTTCGGCGCAAACTAATGACATCACCTCAGGCAGATCCCCCTCTTGAACCCAAGTGTTCCATTTGGACGCCGTCTCTGGCCGACTTTCTGTTCTTGTCGCTGATTATCTGGTTGTTCCTGGCGGGCCCGAATGGTTGGCTTGCGCTCCTCTCCGACGGCGACACCGGCTGGCATATTCGCGCCGGCGACTGGATGCGTCAACACGGCACGGTTCCCCACACGGACATGTTTTCGTTTTCCAAGCCCGGTGCCCCTTGGTTTGCCTGGGAGTGGCTAGCTGAACTCCTCTTCTCTTATCTGCACGAATGGGCCGGCCTGAAAGGGGTAGTTCTCTTCTGCGGCATGCTCATCCCGATCTATCTACTGATCATTTTTCGGCACATGTTGTGGCGCGGCGCTTCGCCCCTCCTGGCGCTCGGAATCATTCTCCTCACGAGCGGCTGTTCCGCAATCCACTACCTCGCTAGGCCTCATCTTTTTACTTTAGTTTTTCTGGCCGCCGCCCTTTGGCTTATCGATGCGGAACTCGTGCGTCCTACTCGACGCCTCTGGTTGTTGGTCCCCTTAACCATTCTTTGGGCCAATCTCCACGGTGGCTTTTTAGCGTTGATCGCCTGCCTCGGAGCCGAAGTGCTGGGTCAGCTGTTAAGTCGCCAGTATCTTACCGCTCGGCGCTTTGCTTTTGTCGGTGCGGCCTGTCTAGCCGCCAGCGTCGTGAATCCATATGGAATTCAACTCCACATCCATGTCTTCCATTATTTGCGGTCCGATTGGATCAAAAATGTGGTCGACGAGTTCCAATCGCCGGTCTTTCGCAGCGAGGCGATGTTCTTCTACGAAATCCTCCTTCTCGCCGGTGCCGCCGCCTGCGCCGGACTAGCGCGGAAGGGTCGCTGGAGTGATGTGCTGCTCGTGTTGTTATGGGCTCACCTTTCGCTCGGAGCCGTTCGCCACGTGCCGGTATTCTTGCTCGTCGCCGCCCCTCGGATTACGGCCGAATTCTCCGATTGGTGGCGGGCCTTCGTCGAATCTTCAACCCGCCGGTCCCTCGCCCGTACCTTCGATGAATTATCGTCCGATCTGTTTTCCCGCTTCGCCCGGAATTCCATCTGGGTCCTCTCGCCGATTCTTATCCTTGTCGCCTTCGATAAACCATTCGCTTGGCCGCGCCAGTTTCCGGCCCTTCGGTTTCCCATCGCGATGATCGAACAAAATCTGCCCAGTATCGTTGGCCGCCGTGTTCTCTCCTCCGATGAGTGGGGCGACTACCTCCTCTATCGCTTCCCGGTGACCCAGCGCGTATTTTTTGACGGGCGAAGCGATTTTTTTGGCCCCGAAATCGGCAAAGACTACATCGCCCTCATGAATGCCGCTCCGGAATGGGCTGCCATCCTGGACAAGTACCAGTTCGAAAGTGCGCTGCTGCCGATCGGTTGGCCTCTCCAGGCCCACCTCAAGAAAGACCCGAATTGGCAGCTCATAGCGACGGATAAGGACTCCATCTTATTCACTAGAAGGGTGTTAACCGTAGCCTCGAACGTCTACGGTGGAGGCCTTGGTACCCAGGACCTCCGTTCTACGGAAATCATCACAGATGGCCTAATGAAAAACGGCCGTCCTGCCGAAATTACAAGAGAGGGTCAACCGTGATATCACTTTCTACTCCAAAGTCGCGCCGAGCTGGTATCGCTGCAGCCCCTGTATCGCATGCGGAATCGTGGGAACTGCCCGGTGGCCAAACTTTGGCCGAATTCGCACTTCGCTCAGGGATTCTGGCTCCTTCCCTCCTTATTGTCCCCAGACAGGTTCGCCGGCCGGCTGAAACCCCAATCCCTTCGGCAAGTGGGTCAACACTGTGAAAATCCAAATCGTGTTGGCTCTTCTCGTCGGTATTGCTGCGGTGGTAGAAGATCTCCGCTTTCGTACGATTTCCAATTGGACGACCCTAGGTGCCATGGTCGCGGGCGTAACCTACCATGCCTTTACCGGAGGGCTGAGCGAACTCGGTTCGTCGCTGGTCGGTTTGATTGTTGGTTTTTGCGCGTTTCTCGTTTTCTATCTCCTCGGTGGGATGGGGGGCGGAGACGTCAAGTTGATGGCTGGCTTCGGAGCGATTCTCGGTGGGGCAACGGCATCCGTGCAAGCCGCCATTTTTGCCGCGGGCGTCGGTGGCATTCTCGCTCTTGCCGTCATCGGTTTTCGCTGGCTCCGAGCAACGATTCAACGTAGTTCCGGTCCCAGTTCTCCTTTCATTCCCTACGCGCCCGCCATTACGGCAGGTGCCTGGCTCACTCTCTTGGCGAGATCGTAGGCTTTTAGCCTTACCTCGTCTAAACCAGCTCGACGAACTCGAGCGAAAAGCATGTCGAAAACGGAAGGGCAAACCTCATGGATCGCAGATTCGCAACTGTATTGGGCGTCAGCCTGGTGTTCGCACTAGTAGTCTCGAGCATTTTCTATCAGATGACCGCTCGCGCCAGCGCGCCGGTCAAAGCGCCGGAACAGGCCGAACTGAAAGATATCGTCGTCGCGGCAAAGCCGCTGACGGTTGGTGGGACGATCAAGCCTGGTGACGTAAAGATCGTCAAAGTGACGGCAACGCAATTCCCCCGCGGAGCATTCTCCAAGGTTGAAGAGGTAATGGACCGGCCTCTAATGAGCAATATTCTGCTTGACGAACCCATTCAGGAAGGGCGCCTCGCTGCACGAGGAAGCGGACTCGGCATCGCCCCTATTATTCCTGTAGGAATGCGGGCAGTTACGGTTCGAGTTACGGAAGTCGTCGGTGTTGCGGGTTTCGTACTCCCGGGGATGCGCGTTGATATTCTCCTGACCGGCAAAGCTCCCGAATCGGTCGATACCGTCACGACTACGGTTCTTCAAAACATTACCGTTCTCTCGGCCGGACAAACCTACCAGCCGGATGCCAAAGGTCAGGCCATCAATGCCAGCACCGTTACATTGCTAGTCTCCCCGGATCAGGCGGAAACTCTAACTCTAGCAAGCCAAGAAGGAAGGATACAACTCGTCCTTCGTAACGGGAGTGACCACAATATCGAAAAGACTCCCGGCCGGGATGTGCGAGATCTGTTCGGTCCCCGCCGCAGTTCGGCTCGGACTCGGAGTACTCGCGGTCAAGCCCAAGAGGGCGAAGCGGATCCTGTTCCTGTTCGGGTCGCTCGTCCTCGTCCCAACGTGGTCGCAGCCGCCCTGTCCCCGGCCCCCCCCCCAGTGGCACCTCCTCCTCCTCCGGTCCCGCCAGATGAAATCATCAGCTTTCGGGGAACTGTTCGTACAGTCGAAACCGTTAGCCCGCGCAAGAACTAGTCAAGGCCGGTTGGGCAATGTTGAACATCGCGAACGAAGAAAAGGAATTTA
>JBKJLJ010001010.1:0-7425 GCA_046597015.1 Bryobacteraceae bacterium | reverse complement strand
CTGCTGGTCTTGCCGATCCATGTTCCGAGTCGCCTGCTCCAACCGATCGATCGCTTCCTTCAAACGAGGATCCTGCGGCCGCTGCTGTCCCGCCATCTGCTTCAAGCGAGAACTCGGAGAATTCTGCTGCGCCTGCTGCCCTTGCTGACCCTGTTGGCCTTGCTGACCTTGCTGCCCCTGCTTACCCTGTTGGCCCTGCTGCCCCTGTTGACCTTCCTTACCCTGCTGCCCCTGCTGCCCCTGCTGCTGCTCCCCCCGAGCCATCTGCTCCATCTGCTTCTTCAGCTCTTCGGCCTCGCGCTTTAACTGCTCCTGCTGCCATTTCTGCTGAAAGCTCGCCTGCTGCTTCTGCTGCTGTTGCGCCAACTCCTGCTGCCGCCGCGCCAACTGCTCCAACCGCTGCATCGCCTCGTCCACTTCCTTCGCCTTCTGTTCAGCCGACTGCTGGCTCTGATTCGTCTCGTACTGGTTCTTCTCGGTATCCAGCTCCAAATCGAACAAATTCTCCAAATCCCGCGCCGCCCCTTCCCCACCACCGCCGCCCCCGCCGCCTTTCTGGCCCATCGCTACCTGAATCTGTTTAAAAATGCTCTCCGCCCGCATCAAATGCTGCAACGCCTGTTGCTCATGCGGCAAAGCATCTTTAAAGCCCTGCGCTTTCAACTTCCCGGCCGCTACATCCATCGCCGCCACCGCCGAGCTCACGTCCTTCTCAAACTTCTTGAACTCTTCGTTCGACCCCGAAAGCTCGCGCCGGTTCATCCGCGTCGCCAGGTTCTTAGCCTGCTCTTTCAACTTGCTCTGCGTCTCACTCAAAAAACGCGCGTTCTCCGCCGTCTGCTTCGGTTCCGCAAACCGGTTCCTCAGTTGGTTCCAAGTCGCCGCAATAATCTCCTTCTGCCGCTTGGTGACGTTGTTGTCTTCCTGCTGACCACCGCCGCCCCCGCCGCCGCTCTGCTGGCTCTGCGAGTACTCTTTCTCGTACGCCTGCGCCTCCAGGAAATACATGTCCGTCTGCGTCGTCTTGGTCGCGTCCTTCGCCGTCGCCCAGATGCTCACAATGTCGCCCGGAACCAGCTTAAAGTCCTCCAACGCCAATACCGTCCGTCCGCTCGCCGTCTTCGCATTCGGCTGCGTCAACATGTTCACCGCCTTCTCCGCGCCGCCGTTCACCGAGTACATCAGCTTCACTTCGCGCAGACCAAAATCGTCCGACGCCTCCACCTCAATCGGCACCTCTTCCAGCGGACTCACTTTGGCGTCCTTGCCCGGCTTCCGAATCTTCAAGGTCGCCTCTTCGTCCTTGCGCGCCTCAATGAAATAGTCGTCGCTCAATCGCACGATCTCGGATGGCTCCAGCGCCGAAACGTTGTAAACCCCGTCCTTCGCAATCGTCAATTTAGCCGTCGCCCAGTTGCCGGTCGTCGGCGTCAACGCCACCTGTTTCTCCCCATCAATCGATAGCAAACCCTTCGCCATCGGCTTATCGAACTCCACTTCCACCAGCGCCTCAGTTCCGATCAAAGCGCGCAGATCTCCCCCGTTCTCCTCGGTCATGTTCGGAATTCCCAGCGACTTCGGATACGTGTACGTCACGCGAATCCGTTTCACGCCGGGTAATTCCAGCGCCGTCAACTTATAAACGGGGCTCTTCACCGCCCCGGCTGCAACATAATACTCCACCGAATCCGGCAGCCCCGCAAACAGAAACTCAAATCCCGTCCCCTGCAACTGCGGCTGCATCGGGGACTGCTCCCACTGCGTCGCCGCGCCGAACCGCGCAAACAGCCGCACCTGCGACGGCGCAAAGCCCGTCACCTGCGCCGTAATCAACACATCGCTCCGCTTCCGTACGCTCTTGTTCCCCGGCTTCACCAGCACTTCGTAAAACGGCGACGTCCCCCCATCCCGCGACGCGCCGATCCACAACAAACTCGCCCCGTGCCCCAGGAACCCCGGCCCCGCCTGAATCAACCAAAACAAAATCCCTACGCCCATCACCGCTGCCGTGCAGAAAGCCGCCAGGCGCGCCGTCGAAACCAGCGCCGCACCGTTGGCCCGCTCCGCCACCGGCAGCGCATCCGCAGCCACCAGTTCCAGGAATGGGTCGTTCTTCTCCCGCCGCTCAAGGAACGTCAACAGCCGTTCCTTAAACTCGGGGAACACGCTCTCGGCCTGCGTCACCGTCCGCCGTCGGTTGATCCGCAACAAGGGAATCACAATCCCAAACGCCACCGCCAACGCCAGCGTCAAGAACAACAGAAACCGCGCCACGCCCATCACCGTATCCGCAAAAGCGAAGGAGTTCGCTATTAGCACGAGCAGCACCGTCGCGGCCAGCGCCGCGACGGCCGCCACGGCGGCGCCCCGCGTCCAAGCTGCCCAGCGGAGACGACTCTCCAATTGACGCAAGTATTGATCCAGCAGTTCTAATGCACTCATGCGGCCTCCTCACGCGTCAGGTAACGCGTGGCGTAAATGGATTCAGCGATGGTTATCGCAGCAAGCAAAAACAAAAGATACGGCCATATTGGCCACGGTTCGCGCTTCTGGCCCGCCGGAACGGCAGCGTCCCCGGCCACGGCATCCGGGGTCCCCGTTGCCTTCCACAGCGCCAGCGTCTCCCCGTCGAGACGATCAAAATCAGACTCCCGCCGATCCGCGTTCGCCGCCACCAGCGTCTGGCGTCCACTGTTCCGACGCACCTCGTAAAACCCTTCCGTTGGCGGTTGGTAGCTCGTCGCCTTCGCGGCCTGATCCAAGCTCAGCGCCCGGTTCCCGTTCGCATCCAAAACCTCCACCGTCACGGCCCGATCCGTCGCCGCCCGCAGCTCAATCGTCTCGCCCACCACCACCGCCTGCGCCGACTCTTCCTGCCGGCTCAAATACTGCGCCGTGCGCTCCACAAACGGTAAAAACGCCGGATGAATCGGCAGGTTGTTCCCCAGGTTGTCCAACCCGGAAGCCAGGATCAAAATCCGCCCTTCGCCCATCTGCTGCTCGAGCAACACCGGTTGGCCAGAAGCCGTCTTCGCCAACACCTTGGCCTTGCCGGGGTCGATCTGCGCCAACTGGTAAAACTTCACCGTCTCCAAGCCAATCGCTTTTTCAATCACGGGATGCGACTGCTCTCGCTGTGCGATCGTCTGGAACAACTCCTTGGTCCGATCCGACAGGCGCGATCCGCCGAGGGTCAACCCACTCACCGGCACCTGATTGCCCACCGCCGTATTCGGCCCCACCGCGATCAACACGCTGCCCCCGCCCTTGACATACTCCTGCAAAGCGCTCGTAAATCCCGCGCTCAAGGCGCCCGGATCCGCCAGCACCACGAACGCCGCCGCCTGCAAACTCGGGTTGGCTTCGTTCGTCGTCACTTCCGCCTTGAACGATCCCGCGGCCGCCGAATCCAGCGCCGCCGCATAGTAGAGTTCGCTCCGCGCATCCCGCGCGTTCCTCACAAAAAGCACCCGGCGAGGGTCCGACCGCTCCACCGCGAACCGCGAAACGTCGTCGTTCGGAAAGCTATCGCCGCCTTCAATTCTCACCTCGCCGCGGCGCCACCCATAAGGCGTTTCCAGGCCAATGAACTCCACTGTCGCGCGCCCCGCCGGCGGAATCGTCACGTCTTTGGTATGCACCATCCGGCCATCCATCCACACCGAAACCTTCTTCGACGCGGCTTCCGTATGCAGGCTCGCCACCGTCGCTTGCATCCGCACCGTCTTCGGATCAAAAATTCGCCCCGGCGCCCTCACCGTCTCAACAAAAAAATTTGGCAACTCCTTTGGGCCAACCTCATGCACGGTCAACTTAGCGTCCGCCGGCAACTGCAAATCCGCAAACCGGCCCGGCAACGAACTCTTCTGCAAATCCGTGTAGAGATGAATCTCTACCGGCATCCGGTTCGCCTCGGCGATCGACCGCGCCGTCCGCGCCAACTCCGCAAAACTCGATTTCTCATCACCCGCCGTTACCGCCGCAATCGCCGCCCGCAGCGCCGCTACGTCGTCCGTAATCGGCCCCATCTCGCGGACCACCGAACCGAAGCTCAACACTTGGGCCCGGCCCCCGGCCTCGCCCTGCGCGGCGCGCTTGGCGTCTTCCAGGCTACTACCCCGTCGCATCGAAAACGAGTTGTCGATCGCAATCAACTTGAGCCGCTTCCCCGAACTAATCGGCACATTCTGATTGAAATACGGTTGCGCAAACGCGATCGCGAGCAGCAAGAGCAACAGCAGCCGCAGAATAAACAGTGCTATATAGCGCAAACGCTTCTGCCGCGTCGACGTCATAGTCCGCTTTTCAAAAAACATCAGCGACGGAAACTGCAGCGGCGTGTTCTTATGCTGCTGCAAAAGGTGCAGCCAAACCGGCAGCCCCAGCAACGCAACCCCCGCCAAAAACCACGGTGCGAGAAAGCTCATTTAGCGCCTCCCCTGCCGAACCACCAAAAACTCCCGCAGGCACTCGTCCAGCGGTCGATCCGTCGGCGAGAGGTGATAAGTCAACCCCGCCGCCCGCGCCTTGGTCGCCAGCGCCGTCGTGTGCGCATCAATCCGCGCCGTGTACTCATCCCGCGCATATTCCGGCGTCGTCTCGAGCGACGTCTGCGTCTCACTATCGATCAACAACATCGGCCCGTCAAACTTCGGCCGCAGCTCCTGCGCGTCCAGCACATGAAACAATACGACGTCGTTCCCCCGCCAACGCAGCGGCTCAATCGCCTTCACAATCACTTCCGGATCTTCGTAAAAATCACTGATCACTGCCACAATACCGCGCCGGTTCCGCATCATCTCCTGGAAGTGGTAGAACGGTTTGCCAAAATCGGTCCGTTTGCCCGGCTCTGCCTTTTCGAGCGCGTAAAGAGTCCGCCGCAGTTGCCCCGTCCTTGCACTCGGCGGTACGAAGTCGCGGATGTCATCGTCGAATACCAATATCCCGGCCGCATCCCGCTGCTGGCCCGACAAATACGCCAGCGAAGCCGCCAGGTACCGCGCGTAATCCATTTTCGGGATATCGCCCGAACTATAAGCCATCGACGCCGAAGCATCCAGCAAAATCGTTAACCTTGAATTCGTTTCGCCCTTGAACTTCTTCAGATAGGTCCGCTCGGTCCGCGCGAAGACGTTCCAGTCAACGTGGCGCAGGTCATCGCCCGGGGTATACATCCGGTACTCGGCGAACTCCTGCGAGAAGCCAAAATAGGGCGACCGGTGCAGGCCCGAAATGAAACCATCGACAACAGTTCTCGCCACCAGCTCAAGATTCGAGATGGCGGCGAGAACGGAGGGTTGGAGAAATCGCTGGTCCATTGAGGCGCCGTTAGTCGCGAGGCACAGGTACGGAATCAATCATCTTGGCGAGCACCGCATCGGCCGTCATCTTGTCTGACTCGGCATGGAAGTTCAGCAATATGCGATGCCGCAAAATCGGCGTTGCCAGCGCCCGAACGTCCTCGTAGGTCACGTGATATCGCTTCTGCATCAGCGCCCGTGCCTTCGAAGCCAACACGATGTTCTGAATCGCGCGCACGCTGGCGCCAAAGTTCAAATACTTCTTCACGATGTCCGGCGCCGAAGCGTCCGTCGGCCGGGTTGCTCGCACGATCGAGACCGCGTAACGAGATACGCTCTCGGCCACGGGCACCATGCGCACCAATTGCTGCATCGATAGGATCTCTTCGGCCGTCGTGATCGGCACCGGCTGGTCGTCCTTGGTACCGGTCGTCATATTTACTACAAGCAGTTCCTGATCGGCCGGCAGATAGTCCAGTAACACGTTAAAAAGGAATCGGTCGAGTTGCGCTTCCGGCAGCGGATACGTCCCTTCCAGTTCAATCGGGTTCTGCGTCGCCAGCACGAAAAACGGAGGCGGCAGCGTGTATTGGGTGCCGCGCACGGTACACGATTTCTCCTGCATCGCTTCCAGCAGCGCCGCCTGCGTCTTCGGCGGGGTGCGGTTGATCTCGTCCGCCAGCAGGATGTTCGTGAAAATCGGGCCCTGCACAAACGTCCATATCCGCCGTCCGGTCGTTGAGTCTTCCTCAATGATATCGGTGCCAGTGATGTCGGTGGGCATCAAGTCCGGGGTAAACTGAATCCGCTTGAAAGTCAGCCCCAACGTCGTCGCAATCGTGCGCACGAGCAACGTCTTCGCCGTGCCCGGCATACCGGTGATCAGGCAGTGGCCGCCCACAAAGAGCGCGATCAGCACCTGATCAATCACTTCGTTCTGGCCGACAATCACCCGTCGAACCTGTTCGACGATGCGGGCCTCGGCTTGTTGAAACCGCTCGACGCGAGCCCGTAGCTCGGTGGTATCGAGGGTAGAGAGAGTAGTCGACATTTATTTGGAAAGCTCCAGGAGAAGTTTCTGGGCCGGGCGGAAACTGGGCGCGGCTTCAAGGGCGGAAAGCAAGTTATCCCGGGCTTGGTCAAGCTGCCCGGCGGCCCGGTAAGCCCGGGCCAAATTGTAGTAAGACGTAGCCGCGTCAATCGGCTTCGAAAATGTAGCGGCTTGAAACTCGCGGATGGCTTTTTCCGGGTTGCCCGCGCGCAGCCAAAGATCGCCCTGCAAACGATGCATCTCTTCGTCCTGCACCGGGTAGATGAAGTTAATCCGTTCAAGCGCCAAGGCCGCTTCGCCCGGCTTACCGGCCTCATCCAGCAACTTCGCCAGTTGTTTCAGCGTGGCCGGGCGCCGCCCCCCCATCTTCGCGTATTCGCTCAAGCTCGCCATCGCTCGGGCCGGATTCTTCTTTTCAAGGTAGGCATCGGCTAGTAATTCGTAAGGGTTCCCCGGCTCGACATAGTCCGGGTAAATCTTCTTCAAGCTCTCGGCCTCGGCAATGATCTTGTCGAAGTTCTTGGCTTTTACCTCGGCGTTCACCGCCCGCAGACGCTTCGACCACTCGTCAAAGCCCTTCACCTGCGACTCGGTAGCCTTGTCGAGCCAAGCCAGGAACTCGACGTCGAACGCCTCAGGCTTAATCTTCAAATGCCGCTCGACGACCACCGGCGTACTCGCCCCGGTACCGAAGTCCCGCAACATGGCGAGCAGCGTCTGCCAGCCCCATTTCTCGTTAATGTAGTCGCAGATCTTACCGGCCTGGAAATAACTGACGATCACCTGGTTCGGATAGCTCGGCCGCGTGAATCCTTTATCGAGCGTCGCAATCGGCAACAGCTTTTTGTCTTTCAACGCCTTGATCGCCCCGGGGTCCAAACGATCGCCCCACTCCGGGTCTACCGCCGTCTCCTCGTGTACCGCCAACCCCTCCGTAAACCACCGCGGCACCCGATGTTTGGTCGCCGAGAGCGCATACACGTGGCTCAATTCATGCCACAACGTGCTCGCCCAATGGAACGAACCCGGCTTCCGGCCCGACGGCGAATCCATCGCCACCACGTTCCCAAACGT
>JBKJLJ010000982.1:0-13407 GCA_046597015.1 Bryobacteraceae bacterium | reverse complement strand
GCTCTTTCTCAAAGACCAGAAGCAGGATGCCCTCAAACTGCTCGAAGCGGCAGTGGCGCAACGTCCGCAAGACCCCGTATTGCAAGAAAAGCTGGGGCTGCTGCGACGCTCTGCTGCGAACATAAGTGGTGCGATCGAAAGCCTTGAAAAATCAATCGCCCTCGATCCTGGCCGTGAGAGCGCCTACTTCTTCCTCGCCGATTGTCAACCCACACTACAAGCCCGAGAGAAAGTTCTAAAGCGTCTTCTTACGATCTTCCCTCAAAGTCTGATTGGCCGCGAAGCGTTGCGCAACTCAGCGCGGCCCTGAGACTTGAGCGAGCAGCTTTCTGACGAAGTCATCTTCCGGAAAAAGTTGGACGTACCGCACCAACATCTGACGCGCTTCCTCAAATCGCTTCAACTGGATCAAGCGCAGGGCCAGTCCTTTGTAAAGCACCGCAGTGTAGGGTGCCGCCCCAATCCCCTCCTGAAGCACCTTAACGGAATCCTCAAGCCGGCCGGCCCGCCCCAGCGCCTCGCCCAGATCCTCGTAGGTTGTAGCTGATGTAGACCCGCGCTCCCGTGCTCCCTCCAGAAAACCGATCGCCTCGGGCAGTCGGTTTGCCCGCAATGCCCTGCGCCCCAGCGTGGCCAACACCAACGGGTCCTGCCCTTCCTTTAATGCCGCTTCATCGAGCAGTGCCTGAAATTTCTCGTAATACGCAGGCTGGCGGTCCGCTATCTGACCATAAGCCTGCATCCGCGTCAGCAGCGGCAAGGGTGCAGCGCCCACGCGATTGATGTGCACCAGATCCGTCCCCGCATCGCGCGGCTCCGGCAACGGCTGGCTTGGTCTCCGTACGATCCGGTGGTTGGTCAAGGCCGAATGCGCAATCACCTTCACATCACGTTTCGGCATGTGGCAACTGACGCAGTCGCTGCCCTGTTCAGGATGACCAGCCGTCCGCTTTCCCGCATGGCAGCCCAAGCACTTCGCGCGATAATCAACGGTTGTGGCGTGTGGGTTGTGACAACTCAGACACGACATCTTGCGGCTCTTTTCATAGCACTTGCTCCTGCGCATCGATTCGTAGTGCTCCAGCAGGTCGGTGTCCTGTGTATTGTTTTTGTTGCGCGGCAGCTTGAAGATCGCAACGACATCATTCAACACCATCCCCGGCCGGAAATCGCTTTCCGTCTTACCCGGCTGCAAGATCCGCGTGTCCCCTGCCTGATGGCAATTCATGCAAATTTCATCAGCCCGCTCAGCGGGTAACTTGGCTGGATTCACAATCGCCTGCTTCGCACCGCCTTGGGCGATATGCTTTCTCCCTGGTCCATGGCAGTTCTCGCAACCGATAGACAACTCGGCAAATGGCACCTTCTGGTATTGCCCATTGGCTTTCGCTACCGGCTGAGGACGTCCGCTATGACAATGGATGCAGCCAGCAGCAATCGTCCGGTTGAATCCATAATCAGCAAACTCATAACCGGGCGACAGTTCCCATTTCCCGATCCTCGAGTAAAACGAAAGTGGGGCCTGAAACAGATGGTCTCCACGCTGCACCACGAAACTCAATCCATTGCCGCCTGATCCGATCGCCCAAGACACCGCGTGCTCGTTGCTAAAGCCCTCACCTGATTCGCGTTGCTTTAATTGCCCATTCTCGAGAAAAACAGAAAAGTCCCGCTTCAGCTTCTCGTTTGCGACCTTGATCTCGCCTGATACTTTCGACAGATGCTCTGTCGCCAAACTCATCGATCTCCCCATTGAGGATTTCACCCAATGCCCGTGAATTTCCTTGTGGCATCCAGCGCAGGCCGTCGAACCCACGTAGTCCTGAGCCTGCATGCCGATCGCGCACCACAACAGAAACACCCTCACTTCAGGCCTTCCTCGTAAACGGCGTCGCCTTGACGATCCCCGCCCCTTCGCGCACCACTACCAGTTGATCCGCAGACACCTTGTTCAATTTCTCCACTCCTCCATTCGGCCACCGGATCTCGAGATCAGCTTCGGTCGCCGCCCCCAATCCGAAGTGCAGTCGAAAGTCATTCACCGAATAGAAACTCGACTGGCTCAACACTTCCTGCGCCTGCTTCCTGCCTCCATAGAACGCAGTCACCCTGCCCCCGACTGCGCTTCGATTCGATTTCACACCCTCCAGCTTTACCTTCAGCCAATGCGCACTACCGCGCATGTCATTGCGCAAGAGCGAAGGCGGCTCGTGCAGGTTCAAGATCAGGATATCGATATCGCCATCGTTGTCAAAGTCACCAAAAGCACAGCCGCGGCTCGAATGCGCTTCCCCGATTGCCGGCCCTCCCGACTCAAACAGCTCCTCCACTTTGCCCCCGCCCAGATTGCGAAAGAGTACCCGCGGAGTCTGAAACGGATAGGCCGACAACTTCGCTTCAAGCTCGGGGTAGACATTGCCCGTGACGTAAAACAGGTCCGGCAGCCCGTCATTGTCGAGGTCGACGATCCCGGCACCCCAACTGATAAAGCGTGTCTCAACTGCCAATCCACTCCTGGTGGTTACATCTTCAAACATCCCCGTGCCATCATTCGTGTAAAGCACGTTCGAGTCATCTGCGAAGTGTGTTTTCAAAATATCGAGGCTTCCGTCGAGATCAAAGTCCCCGATCCCCAGGCCCATGCCCGCCTGCTCCTTTCCGTCTTCATTGAGGGCCACCCCACGCTCCAGCCCGACCTCGGCAAAAGTTCCGTCGTGGTTATTGCGAAACAGGAAGCTCGACGTAGAATCGCAAGCCACATAAATGTCTGGCCAGCCATCATTGTCAAAATCTGCCGCGACAGCCGTCATGCCGTAGCTCCCCCGGGCCTTCGCAATTCCCGACTTCTCGCTCACATCGCGAAAGGTCCCATCGCCGTCGTTGTGATAGAGCGAATGGTGGCCTGAAGGCAAGCCTCGAGGCCCGCAATTCACCGGCACGCCCTTCCAGTTGCAATAGGAATTCTGCCCCGGCTTCGGTACCTTTTTCGGATCAAAATCAACATAATTTGAGACGAAAAGATCGAGACGCCCATCGCGGTCATAATCAACAAACGTACAGCCCGCCCCCCACCTTCTTTCCTTGTCAAGCAGGCCAGCCTCGGCCGTCACATCGGTGAAGGTAACCACGCCTTTCGCATTGGGGCCATTGTTGCGATACAGCACATTCTGCCCCCAGTAGGTCACAAAGAGGTCGTCCCAGCCGTCGTTGTTATAGTCTCCGGCGCACACGGCCGATGCCCAGCCAGTGCGCCTAAGCCCTGCAGCATCGGTCACATCGCTAAACGTGCCGTCACGGTTGTTTTTGTACAGCCGGTTGGTCGCCGTAGAACCCTCCAGCATCGTCCCGTTCAACAAAAAAATATCCAGCCAACCGTCATTGTCATAGTCAATGAAGGCCACTCCGCAACCAATGGCCTCGAGCAAATATTGTTTCGCTGCCCTACCCCCATAGGTGCATGGCTCCAGCAAACCGGCCTGCTTGGCCACATCCACAAAGCGAGCGTTGAACGGCAGCCCCGAAGGCTTGCCACGCTGGAGCGGTCGCGCAATCCGAGACACGACACCTTGCCCGACAGCGCCATTTGCCGCCGCCAGCAGGGAAAACAGCGATCGCCTCGTCACCTTATGCATTTGAGCCTCTCGGAAAATCAAACACGAAGAGCTGTTTTTGTTTTGATGGGAGGAGGCTTCGGGCCCAAAACAGAATTTTCCAAAACTAAAACCAATTCTAAACCTGAAGGAACGCCCCCCTATGAAGCTTACACTCCTCGAACAATTGAATCAAATTTACCTGGGTGTGCCAGGGAGGCTTGTCCCCGGCGCTGCGGGAAGAATGACGACCCTTGAAGGGAGAAACAGCAGCAAGTGCTCAGGGTGCCGAATCTTATTGGCCTGGAAGCGAGCATCGCGGGGGGGATGGTCGGAGTGGGCAGGCCTGCGAAATATGGTGTGCGATTGCGCGGGTCTTTGTAGCCAAGGCGGTTTACGACATGACCATCACGCGGCAATTGCTGGAGCGGTTGTCGTCCGATGTTGCCTTGCGGCGCATTTGCGGCTGCTGGGAGAGTTGGCGAGAAGTACCTCACGAATGGGCGTTTTCCCGAGCGTTCGCGGAGTTTGCCGAAAGTGAGGGGTCGCCGCGGCTGCATGCGGCGCTGATCGAAGAGACGCCGAAGGACAGGCTGATTGGGCATATCTCGCGGGATTCCACGCAAATTGAAGCCCGTGAAGAGTCGTTGCGTCCGCCGGGCGGACCAGCAGTCTAACCGACGGAGAAGAACAAAGGCAGGCGCAGGAAAGGCGAACCCGCTCCCGCCCAGGAGCCAGTAGCCGAACGGTCTGGCCTAATTAACCACCAAACCCCAAGGAGCTAGCAGACTTGCAAAATCGCGGCGTACCTGCCAGGCGGGACCTTCAGAATATTTGCCGATTATCGATGCCTGATCGGCGTCCGGATGGCATTAAAAATACTTTGTCTTGTAAGGTTCGGAGTTCGGTCGCGAATTTTGCAAGAGGCTCAAAAGTCCAGTCGGAAAGTCGGACAACCCAAAGCTCGCCCGCGACCCCGCCTTATAAACCCGAGCCAGCAGCCATGAGGCCGAATACTGCTTCAAGAACTCGCTCACGCGGCTTCGGATCGCGACCGGATCTTCTGCGCGATAAAACACTTGAAATGCCTTGCGCTCCTCGATATCTTCCACTCGATCCAGCACAGTGATCCTGCGCGAATCGCCCCTATGCAGGGTCAGATCCAGATCCTGTGCCAACAAAACGAAAGTCAGACGATTCAGAATCATGAGCGTTCTTTCGTTGCGGCTAATAATTTCAGACTATCAGGTTGAAGTGAACAGGATCATGATGTACAGTTTATCTACACTCTGTGGCTTTCGTAAAAGCCCATGCCATCACGATCCACATCAATTTGGGAGGCATTAAAAGATGATCAGAAGTATCATGCAAGTCGTTGCTCTTAGTGTCATAAGTGCAACCGCGGCATTTTCGCAAGCTTCAAGCGCTGCGATCAATGGAACGTTGCGCGACTCCTCGGGTAGCGTCATTCCTGGTGCCGCACTCATTCTTCGCAATCCTGCAACAGCCACCGAGGCCAGAGTTCAGAGCAACGATTCGGGCTACTATGCGTTCTTAAACATTCTGCCCGGGCAGTACACGCTCGAGGTTACTAGGGCAGGTTTCCGCACAAACCGCCTTAGCCAATTCACACTCGCCGTCAACCAGACCGCCACTCTCGATGTCGTGATGGAAGTTGGTTCTGTCGACCAGTCAATAAACGTCGAAGCGATCGGCGCGGAAGTGCAGGCATCCACATCTGAAATCGGTGCCGTCGTTTCCCGCCAACAGGTAGTCGACCTCCCTCTCAACGGCCGCAACTTCACTCAGTTGCTTTCTCTGACACCCGGTGTCGCCCCGGTCAGCGTCTCTCAAAACAGCGGCTCTGGCTTCGCCCACCCCGGCATCGGTGCCTTCATCTTCCCTGCCATCAACGGGCAAACCAACCGGTCCAACTTCTGGACCCTCGACGGTATCACCAACCAGGGCCTCATGCTTTCCACCCCGGCCGTCAACCCCATCGTCGACGCGATCGCTGAATTCAAAGTGCAGTCGCACAACGACCAGGCCGAGTTCGGTGGCGTCCTCGGCGGCGTCATCAACGTCGCTACTCAGAACGGCACGAACCAACTCCACGGCTCGGCTTGGGAATATGTCCGCAACAGCGAGTTCGACGCCCGCAATACCTTTCTGCCCGCCGTCACTCCATTCAGACAAAACCAGTTCGGCGCCGCCGTCGGCGGTCCTGTAGTGATTCCAAAAATCCTCAATGGCCGCAACAGCACTTTCTTCCACGGTTCCTATCAGGGCTGGCGTTTCCGCCGGGCAAACAACGCCCTCTTCCGCGTCCCTACCGCGGCCAATCTAACTGGCGATCTGAGTGATGAAGCCCGTCAGATTTTTGACCCCTTCACCACGCGAGCCAACCCCTCTGGCGTTGGCTTCGTCCGCGATCCTTTCGCCGGCAACCGCATCCCAGCCAGCCGCATCAGTGCTGGCAACTTGCTCTATGCCAGGACCACATTCCCCGTCGGCGGTGCACCAATTACGGCCGATCGCAACGCCCTCGACCCCTCTGCGTTTAGCCAAAATCAGGACGAATATTCCTTCCGCATCGATCGGGTCATCGGCCCCAAGGACAACGTCTTCTTTCGCCTGAGCCACTCCATGCTCGATCAGACTGCCTCTGGTGGTCGTCCGATCCTTGCCAGCTTCCGCGAATTCAATGCCATCAATATCGGCACCAGTTGGGTTCACACCTTCAGCCCCTCCACCATTCTTCAGGCTCAGTTTGGCCGCCTCGAGAACACTGACAACAGTGGAAACCGCTTCCGCAGCCTGCCAGCCAACTTCATTAGAGACGTCGGCTATTCCGACACCTTCTGCTGCAAGTTCCTCGGCGGCCGTACCCTCGTTCCAGCTCTCAACATTGACGGCTGGGTTGGCGGCGCGGAAAGTATTTCGTTCAACCGCCCCTCCGACGTTTGGCAATACAAATCTTCAGTCACCAAAATCGTTGGCACGCACCAGTTTAAGATGGGCGGCGAATGGAACAACATGGACTTCCTCGCCTCTCCGCTGAACGGCAGCGCAACCTTCCGCCCTCTGCAGACTGCAAACCCCCAGAATCCGGGCACTACCGGGAGCCAACTCGCCAGCTTCCTCCTAGATACCCCGGATGCAGCCGGCCTCCGCAATCGTGAAACCACGGTTCGCCGTGGCGGCCACATGGCCTTCTTCTTTCAGGACCAATGGAAGATCACCTCCAAACTTACGATGAACATTGGCCTTCGCTACGACAAGACTTTCATTCCGCCACTAGGCCAGGAAGGTAACTCCAACATCTTCACCGGTGGTTACGAGATGCAACGCGGCGTCTACATCATACAGAAACAGCCAGGCTCCTGCGAAGAGTTGAAGGCCGCCCCCTGCGTTCCAGGTGGCAAGCTCCCAGCCAATGTTGAAATTGACCCGCGCGGTAAGTTTTATCACAACGTGAACGACAACTGGGGGCCGCGCCTCGGCTTCGCCTATCGTGTCGCGCCCCGAACCGCCATTCGTACCTCGATCGGCATGTTCTACGACAACTATGCCGCCGTCGTGCAGACCGCTCAGAACTACTCGGCTCAGTGGCCCAGTGTTGGCGAACAGTTGCAGGAAAACCTCAACAATCCCACCACCGCCCAGCCCACTCCAAACTTCAACGGCCGCAACCCCTTCCCTGGTGGTGCACTCCCCGCCGCCAATCCCTTTGATCAGGTCCAATGGTACATGGATCCCCGCGCCAAGAATCCATACTCCATTCAGTGGAACTTCGGCGTCCAGCATCAGATAAATTCCGATACCGTCGTCACCGTTAATTACGTCGGCTCCAAATCAAGCCGCCTCGATATCGGCGGTTTCTACAATGTTGCCACAACACCTGGCCCCGGCAACTTCCGTGAACGCGCACCCTTCCCTTATATCCGTCCGACCTACTATGACCGCAGCTGGGGCCGTGGCAATTACCACAGCCTCCAGTTGCTGCTGGACAAGAAGTTTAGGGGCGGCTTCGCTTACATGATCAACTACACCTACTCAAAGTCGATCGACATCGGTTGCTCCGGTTGGTATGGAGTCGAAGGCTGCTCCATCCAGGACCCTTACAAGTTCAACAACGACCGCAGCGTCTCCGGCTTTGACTTGACGCATGTCGCCACCATGAATTTCGTCTACGAACTTCCTTTTGGGGCGGGTAAGCGATTCCAGACCGGCAATAAGATAGGTGATTACATCGTAGGTGGCTGGCGAACTAATGGCATCGTTCGACTCAGTTCTGGTCAGCCCTACAATCTCCAGATCAACGGCGATTTGGCCAATACAGGCAACTCCAATTATCTGCGGTTGAACTTCCTTGGCAACCCCAAGTTGGACAATCCCACCACCGGTCAATGGTTCGACACCTCCAAGGTCGCCTCACCCGCTCCATTCACTTTCGGCAACTCCGGCCGCTTCCGCATGCGTTCCGACGGTTGGGAGAATTTCGACGTCTCGGTCTTCCGCGAATTCCCGCTGAAGTTCCTAGGAGAAGGCCGACGTTTTGAACTCCGCGTAGAGGGCTTCAACATGTTCAACCACGCCGTCTACGCTCCACCCAATGCCAACCTGTCCAACGCTGCTCTCTTTGGACGGGTCACCGGCACGGCCAACCAGCCGCGCCAACTCCAGCTGGGTGGTAGATTCGTGTTTTAATGCCACTCCTGATCCTTCTCCTGGCCCTCCCGGCTTTCGCTCAAATCGTTTGCCAAGGGCCAGCAGATCTCGAATCTCAACTTAAGACTAAACCCGTCGCCAGCACCCACAATGCTCTTGGCGGGTTTTTCATCGCCCGCAATCTCCCCACCTGCGCCATCGCCGCATTCCGCGAAGCGATCCGCCTTGATCCCAACTTATTTGCCGCCCGCCTTTCCCTCGCAGGGCTTCTTACGGAACTAGACCAGCTTTCAGCCGCCCAGCAACAACTCCGCGCTATCCTAACCGCCCAACCCAACAACACGCTTGCCCTCCGGGGCCTTTCCCGCGTCCTTATCTTGGACGCACAATATTCGGTCGCTATCCCCATCCTCGAACAGGCAATCGCACTTGAGCCCCGCGAACCCGGCCACCACTTGGCCCTGGGTTACGCCTTCGCCGCCCTCGATCGCTTTGATGAATCCGCTAGAGCCTTCACCTTCGCCCTCCGCCTCAACCCTTCGAGCGACGCTGCCCACCTCGCTCTTTCTCGCGCCCTCATCGCCCTCCGCGATTTCGCCGCGGCACTCACTCACCTCGCTGCCTACCGTGGCTCTGACCGCTTCGAAGCCGCCTACCTCAAAGGCCTCGCCCTCCGCGGAGTCGACCGCCTTCCTGAATCCCAGTCCGCCCTCCAACAGGCCGTCACACTCAACCCCAATCACCCAGATGCTGCTTTTCAACTCGGCCTCGTCCTTACGCGCCAGAGCAAGTTCGCCGATGCCCGCCCCATCCTCGAAACCGCCAGATCTCTCAATCCCAAATCGGCTGAAATTCACTTCCAGCTCGCCACCGTCTACCGCAATCTGAACGAGCCCGATCTCGCCGCCGCAGCTGTTGCTACCGTCCATCATCTCAAACAGCTTGCCGCCACCTCCGCAGTCGCCTCCACCACGGCCGGCCGCGCCTCTGAAGAGCTCGTAACTGGCGACCCCCGCCGCGCGATCTCAACCTACAACGAAGCACTCAAGCTCGACTCTTCCAACCCGAAAACCCATTTCAACCTCGCGCTCGCCCACGCCCGCCTGAATGACTACGCTTCCGAACGCCGCGCCCTCGATGAAGCGCTCAGACTGGATCCGAACTTCGCCCCTGCCCACCATCGCTTGGGCCTTCTTCACCTCGCTACAAACAACCTTCCTGCTGCTGAATCCTCCCTCCGCCGCGCCATCGCCCTCGATCCCCAATTCGCCGCCGCACTCACCGACCTCGGAGTCCTCCTCGGTCGAGAACAACGCTTCCCTGACGCCGAACGACAATTCCGCCTCGCTACTGAGCTTGACCCAAACTCCGGCTTCGCTTTCCTCAACCTTGGCCTGATGCGCGCCAGCCAGCAACGCTTCACCGACGCCTACAAAGACATCGCACAAGCCCTCCGCCTCCTCCCCAACAACCCACGCGTCATGAGCTCCCTCGCCATGGTCGCAGCCCGCTCCAACCGCTGGAAGGAAGCCCTTGCCCTCCTCTCCAAAGTAGTCGAGCTCGAGCCCAAATCCCCGGAAGCCCACCTCAATCTCGGCATTGCCCAGGCCGACCAGTACAACCTCCCCGCCGCCAACGTATCTTTTGCTGAAGCCGTCCGCCTCGCCCCGCAATCTGCTGCCGCCCAATACAATTTCGGTCGCGCTCAATTCGATCTCAACGAATTCGCGACAGCTAAAAGCCATCTCGAACTCGCCATCAAGCTTGACCCCAACCTCGACCCCGCCTTATACCTCCTCGCCCTCACCTACAAGAGCCTCGATCGTCCCCAGGCGGCAGCCCTCCTTCTCGATCGACTTCTCACCCGCCAGCCCAACGACCAGGACGCCCTCTTTCTGCTCGGCCAGACTTCCGTACAGCTTAACGATCGTCCCCGCGCCATTGCGGCTTGGGAAAAACTGGTCCAGCTCAACCCGGAACACAACGAAGCGCTCTACGCACTTTCCCGAAATCTGCAGGTCCCCAATCCAGAGCGCGCCGCATCCTACCGGCAGAAACTCTCCGCCCTCAAACAGTCCCGGCAAGTCGCCGAAGAAGCGGAAGCTCTCGGCAATTTCGGCCTCAGCGCCGCCGCCTCTCACGAGTGGCCCCGCGCCCTCGAACTCCTGAACGAAGCTATAACGGTCTGCGGCGATTGCCGGGCCCGCGCCAAACTCTTTAAGAATCTCGGCCTCACCTATGCCCGATCCGGAGACCTCGAAAAGGCCGAAACGGCCCTCCGGCAAGCCCGGGAATCCAGGCCCGGCGACATCGAAATCGTGCGCACACTAGAGATGCTCCGCATCCGCTCACACAAATAGTCAGCTTCCAGATCGAGACGACCGGCTTTGCGGCAGTCGGCAAAGATCTTTTCCAGTAGGCGGTCTACTTCGCCCGCTACTTCTTGCTGGGATAGGAGATAGAAAGGTTAAAAGTTAGCCCCCGCGAGCACATCCTCACTCAAGGCGAGAGTCGATCTCCTCGTTGTGCCCTCACCCGGCCCCTCTTCTCCCGACCCATCCGCAAAAGCTTCGCAATTTTCGACTCCGGCTGAGGCTCCGGCTCAACCTGCAATCGCCCCCGCGAAGCCGGCGTCAACCCGAACTCCCTGGATAGCTTCACGACCGTATCAGTGCACGAATTCACGATGCCCAGTAGCGGCGACTGCTGCACGTACCCCGAGGGCTTCTTTCAGCATCAGCCCCGTTTCGCTTAGCTTGACCTGCGCCTTCACGAGCGTGCTCTACGCCTGGCAGAGGTTCGCCAGTGCGATGCCGTCGGCCTCGGTTAGAACGCGGATGCGGAGCAGCATATTCGCTAGCCGCCTGAATTCCTTCTTGGCATCCGCGTCCAGGTGGGCCGGGCCAGATCGGCAGGGATCCCCAACGTCGCGGGGGGCATCTTGACGTACATGCATTCCGCAATTCCACAGGACTTTTCGACCGCCCGGCCCGTCGAGACCCACCCACCCCTAACCCTGCGGGCGTGAACGTTTGAGGTCGGCGACGTTTTTTGATGAAAATCTGGGACGAAATCAACAATCAACCACTTGGCGTTAGTTCTTAATGTCTAGTTCGAAGATTATCTCTTGGCGATACGTTCACATATCGCCGCCCGCTCGATCGGAGTCTCGATGCCCTCGGGGGACACCTCAAAACCAGCCATTAAAGGTCACTTCAAAACCAGCCATTTCCTGGCGGTCAGGGTTACTTGATTTATACCGTGCCGGAGGTGGGTTCGGCAATGAAAATATGGCGACTGATTGTCGGAGAATCGCGGCGGCAGCGCTATACTGGATCGGCCGGGACGGAGGATAGGGCTCTCCAGGAATGGAACCCGAGCGCCGCTCCCGGTGTCGGAACGGCGGGTCGGCTTGCCGCCCCGCCCAACGTTCCGACCAGAAAGCGTTAAATTCCAGGGGTTTGGGGACTGGTCCCCATATTCCAACGCGCCCCCTTCCTCATACGCCCTTCTCCTTGGCTTCCGCCGTCGGCGCGGCAGTCTTGGTCCGCCAACTCCGCGGCCCGCACTTGAGCACATGCCCGTGATGCAACAATCGATCCAGCATCGCGCTCACCGCCGCCACATCGCCCAGCAAACGGCCCCAGTCTTCCACCGGCCGATTGGACGTCAGCACCGTAGACGCCCGCTCATAACGGCGCATCACGATCTCCAGTAAGTCCTCGGCTGCCGTGTGCGGCAGTTTCCGCATGCCGAAATCGTCGACAATCAGCAACGGCACCGTCGCGATCCGATCCATATACTCGCGCCGCGTGCCATCGACAATCGCCTCAGCCAGTTCATCAAGCAGCACATGCGTCTCGCGATAGAGCACCTGATACCCTTGCTGGATCGCCGCCCATCCGATGGCCTGCGCCAGATGACTCTTCCCCGTTCCCCCGGGACCCAGCAAAAGGGCGTCCTCACGTCGACCGATAAAGGCCGCCGTCGCCAGATCAAAGACCAGACTGCGATTCATCTTCGGATTGAACGCAAAGTCGAAATTGTCGAGTGTTTTCTGCGCATCACGGAATCCGGCCTGTTTCTGGCGCCGCTCCAGCAGCCGGTCACCGCGACGAGTTAGTTCATCGGAGACGAGAACGGAGATCAGATCTATCGGCGGCATGGTTTCCACTTGCGCCTGGCGCAGACGGGTCTCCAGCACGGCGGCCATGCCGCCCAGACGGAGCTGGCGCAGCGAGCTTTCTAATTCAATGAGGTTCATTCGGTGCTTTCCTTTGTTTTTTCGGCGATCAGGTCACGGTACAGATCCAGTTGCCGGATAATTGGATCGACTTGCTTCAAGACGTTGGTCAGCGCGCCATTCTTTGCGAGATATTTGCGGACGAAGTGATACTGATGAGCGCCTATCTCCAGCGCCAGTTTGCAGGCTTCGTCGGTGGTCGCGGTACCGTAGCGTTTGGCCATGGCCATCACGCCTTGCACGCGGCGGATCGCCACTTGGCCGTCGTGGTCGAACAGGATCTGGCAGAAGGTTCCCATCGACGGTCCCGCCTTTCTGGCACGGGCCAAAAGCTGCTGGGTCGATAGCGGGGTTCGCAGGGAGCGGTCCTGCTCGTGAATGCGATGGGTGCCGCGCGATTGGCGTAAATGCTCGCGCAGCAATTGGCCGTTGAGGGGGTCGATCAGACGCACGAAGCGTTCGTTCCATTGCGTGTGAACACTGCGTCCGATCCAGAGCGGCGGCGCGCTGTAGTAAGCCGCTTCGACTTCCACGCAACCATCCAGATGCACCCGCCGTTCGCCGAATTGGTAGTAGCGGAATGGCTCCAGCGGCAAGGGTAGCAGCGCCGGTTTCTCTTCGGCGAACATGGCGGCGACCTGGCGCTTGGTCGTGCCGTGAATGCGTGTGTCGGCCCAGTTTTCCTCCCAGCGATCAAGATAAGCTTGGGCCTCCTGGAGGCTTTCAAAGCGCTGTCCTTTCAGCGGGGTGTTTTTGGCATGGCCGACGCCGCGTTCCACTTTGCCTTTTCGGTCTGGATCATTCACGCGGCAGGGCAGTGCGCAGGCACCATAGTGGGCCAGCACGTCGCGGTAGACCGGGTTCAACTTCGGATCGTAGAAGTCGGGGGTTTTCACGCCTTCG
>JBKJLJ010000900.1:0-3786 GCA_046597015.1 Bryobacteraceae bacterium | reverse complement strand
CTCCCAGATATAGGGGGTCGTCTGTTCTTGGATGCCGCCGCCGACATTCACGCGTCCGTGTTTGGAATAGCTGAGCGTCCAGGCGCGTTGGGTGAAGTCGGTGGCGTAGGCGGAGGTGGTCCACGGCTGCCCATCCTGGGACACTTCGCCGCTGCAATAGAGATTGTCTAGGAGGACGAACTGCTCGGCCAACGCGTGCTGGTTCGGGGTGACGTCGCGCCCGAAGAGCGTGAGGCTGGGGTCTCCGTTGCCTTGCTTTAAGTCGCCGAAGACCTGATCGTAGGTCCGGTTCTCTTTCATGATGTACAGCACATGTTGAATGGGCGAGGCTTCCCCGACCGTGGTCGGAATGACCGTTCCGCCGGCCGGTGCCTTCTCCAACTGGGTATCGCGGTAGAGCGTGTTGTCGTAGACCTGCTTCGAGAACTCGGCCAGTTTCTTCGCGTTCGGGGTATCGATAAACGAGACCAGACCATTCAGCTTATTGCCCATGTGCTGAAAGCTCACGGCGGGGGCGATGGGATCGATGGGACGCTTCACGCCGTTCGGTCCGGTGCCATTGCCTTTGCTGCTGGCGACGATGACGCGCTTGCCGTCGGCAGTGGTGGTTACGAAGGTGGGGTACCAGCCGGTGGGGAGGAAGCCGAGGGGCTTGCTTTTGCCGCGATCCTCGACTTCGATCACTGCTACCGAGTTGTTGTCAGCGTTGGCGACGTAGAGCATTTCGCCGTTCGGGGAGATGGCGAGCGAGTTCGGGGTGCTTCCTGCGGGGGCCTTCGGGCCGAGGCTGGTGTTGATGACTTCCAGGCGCTGGCGGGTCTTCAGATCGTACGAGATGACGTTGTTCGAGTTGCCGCAGGAGACAAAGAGACGATCGTCGGCAGTGAGGGCGATGTCGTTGGGATGCGGGTCCGTTGCGAGGGTGGCGGCGACGGTGGGCCGGGCTGCGTTACTGACGTCGACGATGGCGAGGGTGGCGGCGCCGAGGTTGGTGACATACAATGTCTTGCCGTCCTTAGAGAGCTTCGAGGCAAAGGGATGGCCGCCGACCTTCAACCTGGCGACGGCTCGGCCGCCGTGCGTTTCCATGATGTAGAGGTGGTCGTCGGAGTTGTTGACGGCGTAGAGTAACTTGCCGTCCGGGGAGACGTTTAGCGAGGATACGGCGGTTTTCTCCTTGTTGGCTCCGAAGAGAGTTAGACCGGCGCGGCCTTCCTTCCAGCCTTCCTTGTCCCAGTTGTCGAAGTACTGAATGTCACTGACCGGATAGCCGGCGCCGCTCGATACGTAGACGCGCTTGCTGTTGGGGGAAAAAGCCAGTCCGCTCCAGGATTGCTCCATGGGGAAGGTGGCAATCTCCTTTTCGGTGGCGAGATCAACGATGTGGAGGGCATGGCGGGTATAGCCGGTATTGGTGAAGGCGAAGAGTTTGCCGTCGGGGCTTATCTGACCGCTCAAGATCATGTCACCGGAGGGCAGGTGACGGCCTGCTGGGGTGGTCTTCCAGCCATTGACGAGCATCGCATTCGCCCCGTCGCGGCCCGGTACGGTGATGTCCTGACCGGAGACAGGGTGTTTCATACGGTAGCGTTCCACGGCGGTCCAAGCGGCTCCGACAGAGATCAACAGGGCAAAAGCGTACGCGTAGCGTTTCATGATCCCCATATCATACAGGGATCAAGGGCCAGTTGAATGACGAATCGATGTCAAAAGCGCGATTCCATGGATATGCGGCGGCAGCGGCGGAGAACCTCTTCGTACAACGCCCAGTCGGTGTTGGGGGGCGCGTCGTCGAGGAGGGCGCGGACGCCGCTGGCATCGAAAAGCCGGGTATCGATCCGACGGCCATCGGCTAGCTCGATGCGGACGACGGCGGTGACGGGGGCGTCGACTTCGAGTTCGTTGCGCTCCATCTCGACCTCTTGCAGGCGCTTGGCACCGGGGACGGCGGGTGAGAAGTCGAAGATGGTGGCGAGGGCACCGGCCTGCTGCTGAGAGGCGATCTCCGGGAAGACCATGCGGAGATGGGTGGTGATCGGGGGGGCCGGCTTCGATCCTTCGGCGAAGAAGGCGGAGGAGAGGGCCCAGCCGCTTTCCGCGACGACGCGTACGGCTATCCAGTCGCCGGGACCGGCTGGTTTCCAGGTGAGGGTGCCTGTGTATTGCTGCTCCTGGCCGGGCGCGATTGGATGGGTGGCGACCACCTGGTTGTGGGCCCAGAGTTCGACGCGGAGCAGGCGGCTGGACGCGGAAGCGGCGTTTACCTCGAGTTGTTGACCGGAGGCCTTGACGGCGAGGAGAGGGCCGGTCGAAACGACGGTGCGCTGGTGCTTTACGGCATCGACGACGCAGGCTTCGGATAGGCCGGCGGGGCATTCGACATAGAGGCGGGCCGGCGCGAGGGCGACGGGGGCGGTGATGTAGCCGTGGTCAAGGAGAGTGGACCAGAGGGCGAGGGAGCGGTCAGAATCGGTGACGACGAGCCCATCGACGAGGCGCGCGGCAGCGAGGTCAAAGGGGAGGCGAGGGTGTTGGCTGGTGGCGAAGGTGGCCGCGCCGCCGTTGCGGAGGCTGGCGAGCGCTTCGAAGGAGGTCAGTTTGTCTTGGGCGACTTCGACGCGAGGACCGATTCCGCCGAGGCGGCCGAAGGTGTAGGCGCTGGCGGTGGCGTCGTGCCAGCCCAGCTTGGCGTAATCGGTGGGCGTCTGGGCGATGGCGGCAGCCGCCGACCATAAAGTCAGAAGGGAGAGGGAGAGCGGGTACATCCAGTAACGTGGATACCGCACTCGATGATGAGGATGCAAGCGAGGGATCACCCCGAAGTTCCCCATTGTGACTCGTTCGCTGGGTTCGTTTTATTGGCCTCCCGATTCGGTCGGGTTTGCGCGGGCCAGTTGAGCCTCAACCTTGTCCTGCGCAGGGATCGGTTCCTACTTACGAGGGACCTCGGGCGGTTTTGCGCGTGTCCCGAGCGCCGGGGCTCCGCAGGTGATTCAGATGGCGTTAAAATTGAACTTTTAACATCATGAATCGACGTAATCTGCTCTGGCTCTCCGCCGGCACTGCCGTTGCTCGAACGGACTTTCCCGGGGTTTCTTACCGCGAATATGCCCGTTGTTTGCCGGACTATTTGCGAGCCCTGTCCGCGCGCGCCTACCAGTTGCGCAATGGCGAATTAGCCAAGCTGACCACGGCTGAAGCGGTGCGGCGGCGGCAGGCTTGGGCGCGGGAATCGCTGTGGAAGTTGATTGGCGGACGGCCGGAGAATACGCCGCTGAACGCTCGCACGGTGGGGACGTTCCCGCGCGAGGGGTACAAGGTTGAGAAGGTGGTGTACGAGAGCCGGCCGGAACTTTGGATTTCGGCGAATCTCTACATTCCGACGACGGGGAAGCCGCCTTACCCGGGGGTGCTTTTTCAGTTGGGTCATTCGCTGAACGGCAAAGCGTACGACTCTTATCAGCGCTGCTGTCAGGGGCTGGCCAAGCTGGGCTATCTGGTTCTGGCCTTTGATCCGATGGGACAGGGCGAACGGACCTACTACCCGGACGCTACGTTGAGCCGGACGCGGCTGCGTTCGGCGGACGAAGAACACACGCTGCCCGGCAAGCAGATGCTGCTGTTGGGGCATACGAGTAGCCGGTTTCAGGTGTGGGATGCGATCCGGAGCCTGGACTATTTGGCGGCGCATCCGATGGTGGATCCGCAGCGAATCGCCTCGACCGGCCAGTCCGGCGGGGGGACGCTGACGATGCTGTTGCTGGCGGTGGACGATCGGCTGGCGAC
>JBKJLJ010000871.1:0-4934 GCA_046597015.1 Bryobacteraceae bacterium | reverse complement strand
GGCCTACCCTCGTCTGTTCCCGCCGATACTTTGCCCGCTATCGGCAATGGACTCCCCGGGTTTAACACCGGCACGGCCGGTCTCCGTGCGAGCGTAAACACGCAGTTCTTCGACATGATCACGAAGATCGCGGGTGCCCACACCATGAAACTCGGCCTCGACTTCCGTACCCTGCAGGGTAACAACCTGCAACGCTCCTCGCCTTCTGGCAGCTTTAATTTCAGCGCTGGCCTGACCGGCAATCCGCTCTCGCCCGCCGGGAACGGTTCTTCTTACGGCAGCTTTCTGCTTGGCGAGGTCGCGAACGCGGGCGGCACGACGCATCTGGGCGAGTCGCAGCGCGGCAAGTCCTATTCGGTGTTTTTTCAGGATGATTGGAAGATCACGCGCCGCCTGAGTCTGAATCTAGGCCTGCGCTGGGACTACCAGACCCAACCGGTCGAAGCGAACAACGGGCTCACCAACTTTGATCCGTCGCTTCGGCTCCCGAACGGCCTTCTCGGCGGCACGACCTTTGCGAGCGCCGAAAGCCGGACCTTCCGCAACGGCGATTTCAACGACTTCGGCCCGCGCGTCGGCCTCGCTTACGACATCTTCGGGGGCGGCAAAACCGTTCTCCGGGCCGGATACGGCGTATACTACCCCTCCCAGTTCTGGCGACAAAACTATGGCAGCGTGCAAGGCTTCGCCAACACCAGCACGAACTATCCTTCCGCTAACCCCAACCTCCGCGCCTTCCAGTTGAAGGACGGCTTCCCTTCGGCCTTGATTCAACCCGCGGGACGTGCTCTCGGAGCCGCCGGGTTCCTTGGCCAGGCTGTAAGCCTTGACGAATCCTTCGGCACCACGCCCATGTCGCAACAGTTCACCGCGTCCGTGCAGCATCAGCTCCCCGGTCGCTGGCTCGTAGATGTCTCCTACACCGGCAACGTCGGCCGTCACTTCACGACCCAGGGCTGGAACCTCAACCAACTGGATAACCAATACCTCGGCCTCGGCCTCGACCTCCAAACTCAGGTCCCCAATCCGTACCGCGGCCTAGTCCCCGGAGCCCTCGGCGGCGCGACCATCTCCCGGCAACAGTCTCTTCTCCCGTTTCCTTACTACCAGGGCGTTACGGTCCGCAGCGCTCGGATGGGCAACTTCAACTCCCACATGTTCATCGTTAGCCTGGAAAAACGTATGTCCAAAGGCCTCAGCGTAATGTTCAACTTCACAGGAGGAAAACTCATTTCCGAAGGGATGAACTCGCCCGTCGATTTCGGTTCCTTCATCGAGCAGACCAACCTCTTTGGCTACCAGGACCAGAAATTCAACCGTCGCCTCGAACGTTCAGTCGATCCGACTGACGTCTCCCAACGCGCCGTCCTCAGCCTGCTTTACGAACTGCCTTTCGGCAAGTCCGGCTCCGGCTTTGTCAAACGCGTCGTCGGCGGCTGGCAGGTTAACACCATCGGCATCATGCAGACCGGCCTCCCGATTCCAATTTCCGGCGCCAGCAACTTTCTTGCCAACCGGCCGAATTCCACCGGTGTCTCGGCCAAGCTCGATGAACCCACCGCCCAGCGCTGGTTCAACACCGATGCCTTCGTCAATCCGCCGAACTTCACTTACGGTAATGTCGGCCGCGTCCTACCGGATGTCCGCGGCCCCGGCACCGTCAACTGGGACCTTAGCCTGATTAAGAACACCCGGCTTACAGAACGGATCAATCTGCAATTCCGCGCCGAAGCCTTCAACTTCATGAACTCCGTCAATCTCGGTCTCCCGAATGGCGGCTTCTCGGCCGGCCCGAACGGTCGCAACCAAAGCGGCACGTTTGGTACGATCACCTCGGCCCGCGATGCGCGCAATATCCAATTCGGCCTGAAATTGCTGTTTTAACGTTATGCTTCCTCTGCTTACCCTCTTGTTTGCCGCCGCCGCTGGAGACCCCTACGTCTCCAGCGGCTTCCTCACCATTCCGGCCGAAGTAAAACTCGGCCCGATGTCCGCCGTCGAAGTCGACCAGAATGGGAACATCTACGTTCTTCATCGAGGCGAGCCTGGCTTAGTCAAGTTCAATCCGAAAGGCGAGTATCTCAAGGGCTGGGGCAACGGCATGTTCAAGGTGGCCCACGGTCTCCGGGTCGACCGCGCCGGCAACGTCTGGACCACCGACAACGGCAACCACGTCCTTCGCCAATTTTCTCCGGAAGGCGAACTCCTGAAAACGCTCGGTGAGGTCGGCGTCCCCGCCCCCGACCAAACCCACTTCCGCGCCCCCGACGACGTCGTCTTCTCTTCCACCGGCGAGATGTACGTCGCCGATTCCGGCAACGGCCGCATCGTCCACCTGGACTCGAACGGCAAGTTCCTTTCGCAATTCGGCAAGAAAGGGAAGGGAAACGGTGAATTCTCCACCGCCCATGGCCTCGCTATCGACAAACAGAATCGGCTCTACGTCGCCGACCGTGGCAACAACCGCGTCCAGGTCTTCTCCCCCGCCGGCGAGTTTGTTGCCGAATGGAAGGGCTTCGGCAATCCATTTGGACTCCTCGTCGTGAATCAGGAACTGCTGGTTTCGGAAGGAGACATCAACAAGATATTTCACTTCGCTCTCAATAATGGCAAAATAGTGAAAGAGTGGGGCAATCCCGAAATGTTGAAGTTGCCCCATCTCATGTCGACCGACAAGAAGGGCAACCTTTACGTCGCCGAAGTGAACGGCAAACGAGTCCAGATCTTCAAAAAAGCCAAATGAAACGTCTGATTGTATTCATTCCGGTTCTCCTCCTCGCCCAAACTCCTGAGCTCGAACAAGCCCACGCCCCACTCTATAAGCCGCCCGTCCAGAAGGCGAAATCCGCCGCCGCCCTCACCGCGCAGTTGGCCCCCGCCAAACCCGGCCTCCGCTCTCCCATCGTCCGCCGCAATTTTATTGACCAGCACGTCTTCGGTCGCATGCAGAAAGACGGCATCCCTCACGCCGCCCTCGCCACCGATGAAGAGTTTGCCCGCCGCGCCTGGCTCGATGCAACGGGCCGCATTCCCGCCCCGGCCGACCTCGAAAAGTTTCTCCTCAGTCGCGACCCGCAAAAACGAACCCAGCTCGTCGACCAGTTGACCAACTCCGACGCCTTCATCGACAAGTGGACTTACTACTTTGAAGACCTCTTCCGCGCCGGCCAGCGCATGGGTTCCGGCTTGAATCTGTTCCACTACTGGCTCCGCGAATGGCTCATCCTCGATCGTCCCTACACCGACATGGTCACCGATATCCTGACCGGGGCGGGGAAGTCCAGCTTCTCGGTTCCGGCCGGCATGTATTACGCTCGCGATTTCGTCAAAGCCAAAGACGACCCCGAAGCCCCCGACGCGCATGACTTAGTCAATCAGCCCGACACCGTCGACGAGTTTACCGTAACTTACTCGAAGGTCTTTCTCGGGCTGAATCTGGCCTGCATCTCCTGCCACGATGGAGCCCATCATCTCGAGAAGGTAAACACGTTTCTCACCTCCAAGAAGCGCGACGAATTCTTCGGCCAGGCGGCGTTCTTCGGCAAAACGCGCCAGATCATGAACTGGGAGAACGGTTATCAGGCCAACACCGAGTACACCGTCGACGATATAGGCCCCGAGTACAACTCGAAGGCCGACTCCATCGTCCGAGTCCCGCGCCGCGGTGGCGATGCCTCCCCGCGCTTCATCCTCGGTGGCGAACGCCCCAAGGCCGGCGAAAACTCTCGCGACGCCCTGGCCCGCATCCTCACCGGACACCCTCAGTTCCGCAAGGCCTTCGCCAACCGGATCTGGTCCGAACTCATGGGCTTCGGCATCGTGGAACCCATCGATGATTTTGACCTCCTAAAGCCCGATCAGCCCTCCAACCCGGCCCTGCTCGACGCTCTCGCCGCGGACTTCCAACAGCACAATCACAGCTTCAAACACTTCGTGCAGACGGTCATGAAGTCGAGCGCCTATCAGCTCAGTAGCCGCTTTGATGGGGAATGGAAGCCGGAGTACGCCACCTACTACGCCCGCAAATATGTACGCATGCTCAGCGCCCCCGAACTCCATGACGCCATCGCCCTAGCCACCGGTCAGCCCGCCCAGTTCTCCACCGGCTCAGAACAGGTTGGGCTCATCATGCAAATGCCGGAACCGAAAAAGGCCGATGCCGGCGTGCAAGGATTCATGAAGACCTTCGGCCAGTCCAACCGGGACGACATGCCGAAAAAGGTTCCGCCTTCGTCCCTGCAAGCGATGCTGCTCATGCAATCGAAGGTAGTCACCGACCGCATCGACGCCGCAAAGCCCGGCTTCATCAAGGGCCTCCTCGCGGCGGCCAAAGACGACCAGGATCTCGTCAACCAGATCTTCCTGCACACGATCTCCCGCCGCCCCACGGCGGCCGAAAAAGCCGTCAGCCTGAAGGCGATTCAAGCCAACCGCCCCACCGGCGCGGCCAACCTACAATGGGCCCTGCTGAATAGCCCCGAGTTCCTCTTCAATTACTAACATGCAGAAACGCGTAGCCGACACCCTCGCCGCCCGTCGCGATCTTCTCAAGCTCGGCGGCTACGGCCTGCTCGGGTCCTTCGCCAGCCAAACGTTCGCGCCCGTTCAACTCCGCGCGGCCGGTCGTACGAACCCCCGCGGCACCGCCCGCTTCTGCATTCTCATCGAACTAGCCGGGGCCCTCTCTCATATCGATTCCTTCGATTTCAAAGAGAATGAGGGCACCCAGAAGGATTTCGACGTCCGGCCAATCAAAAACGACCTCTACCTCTCTCACCGCCTCTTCCCGCAACTGTCGAGCCATATGGACAAACTCTCCATCGTCCGCTCGATGAAGAGCCACGAAGTCGTCCATTTCCGCGGCCAGTATTACACGCAGGCCGGCCGCCCCCTGAACCCCGCTCAGGCCAGCGAAATCCCCAGCGTCGGCTCCG
>JBKJLJ010000868.1:0-5414 GCA_046597015.1 Bryobacteraceae bacterium | reverse complement strand
CCCCGCTGCCGACTTCCGCACCGCCAAGGCAATCCTCCTGAACCCCGCCCGCTTCGACCCCGCCCGCGATACCGTCGTCGAGGGCATCGCGGCCCCGGAAACCATGGCTTCCGGCGCCGTCCTCTCCCAAAAAGCGGCCAATAACGTCCTCTCTTGGTCCGTCGAAACCTCGGGCCGGGCATTCTTCATCGTCTCTGACACCTGGTTCCCGGGTTGGACCGCCACCATCGACGGCCAACCCGCAACCATTCACATCGCCAACGGCTGCGTCCGCGGCCTCTTCGTCCCCGGTCCCGGCCGCCACGAAATCCGGATGTCCTTCTGGCCCCGCAGCCTCACGGCCGGCCTCCTCGCGACCTTTTCAGGGTTCCTCCTCCTCGCTTATCTTCTCTTTAAAAGAAAATTAACAAAGACTCAAGAAAGTTCTGTTACCTGTCGATAGTACCAGCGTCTATAGTTATGCCGTGAGGTCGTGCCATGTTGCGGAAAGCTCTGTTGCTCCTGCTCTGCCCTTTATTTCTATTCGCTGAAAACAAAGACGTTACCATCGTCATGCAGTTCGCCGAAGGCTTCTCGCCTCAAGCTCTGCAAGAGATGCAACTCGAAGCCGAGCGCATCGTCAAGAAGGCTGGCGTCAATCTTGCGTTCAAACACCGGCACGAGGCAGCGCAAGAGGCCTTCAACGACTTAATCTTCTTTAAGATGTCTGGCCGCTGCGAAATGGATAGCTTCCCAGTCATTCTTGATGAACGTGGCCCACTCGCTTTCACGTTCACGACCGACGGACAAATCCTTCCTTTTGGCGAAGTAAAGTGCGACCGCCTCCGTGATTCCATCAAGACCGCGATGTCCGGATCTGACTATAGTCAAGGAAATCAACTACTTGGCCGTGCTATGGGCCGCGTTCTGGCCCACGAGCTGTATCACATGCTTGCCCAGTCGAAAGGCCACGCCAAAAACGGTGTCGCCCGCGAATCGCTCTCCGCTCGGCAACTGATCTCCGACAAACTCGACTTCTCAAAGCACGATTGCGCATTCATCCAGATGAACGGGTCGAAGTCATTCTTATAGGGCATATTCGAATTATTTTCGACTTCCCCCTAGCCGAAGAGGAAAATTTACGCTACCGTAATCCTAAGCATTTGGGTCCACGATAGTTGACCCGCCCTGCTCTCCAGTCTGTCCTATCGTCGAACCACTCGTTTGGTTCAGCTTGCCCGGTAGCCGCAAAGCCTCCACTCTCCGTTTAGAGTCCATCCAGCCACCCTTGGCTGCATCCGCTTAAACTTGGGGTCTCTACATGGTTACTCGTTGGGCAAGGCTTGCCCTTTCTTTTGCGCTCACCTGTGCATCCGCGCATGCCCAGTCGATTCAGGGCGGTATTCGAGGATTAGTCTCTGACAGCGGCGGTGGCGTCATCGCCAACGTTAAAGTCTCGATCACCGACCAAGGCACCAATCTTTCCCGGAGCACTCTGACGAATGCTACCGGCGACTACGTTTTCAATGGCGTCACTCCCGCCTCCTACACGGTCGTAGCCGAATCGCCCGGTTTCAAAAAATCGGAACGCAAAGGCGTCATCGTCGAAACCCAGGCGTTTATTAACGTGGACATCAAAATGGAGGTCGGCAACGTCACCGAGTCGGTGATGGTCACCGAGGAAGTCTCCGTCATCGAAACGGCCAACGCCTCCGCGGGCCAGATGATTGATCGCCAAAAGCTCATTGACCTCCCGAACCTCGGGCGCAACCCTTTCATGATGTCGAAAATTGCCCAAAACGTGGTGCAAGTCGGCAACCCCCGCTTCAACCGGATGCAGGACCAGTCCGGCTCCTCCTCCATTTCCCTCGCCGGTGGCCCGGTTCGCGGCAATAACTACCTCCTCGACGGCATCCCCATCACCGACTCGGTCAACCGCGCCGTCATCATCCCCACCCTCGAAGCGGTGCAGGAAGTGAAGATCCAGGCCAACACCTACGACGCGGAAATGGGCCGCACCGGAGGCGGTATGTTCAATACCTACCTCAAAAGCGGCACCAACTCCATCCACGGTTCCGGCTTCGGCTACATGCGCCAAACCGAGTGGCTCGCGAATAACTTCTTCAACAATCGCGCTGGTATCAAAAATCCTGACCAGCCCTTCCGAAACTACGGTGCCTCCATCGGCGGACCCGTTTGGATCCCGAAAGTCTACAACGGCAAAGACAAGACCTTCTTCTGGATCTCCGGCGAGGCCTACCGTGGAACCTCCTCCACCTCGAATAATTTCGCCCTGCCCACCGCCACCGAAATCGGTGGCGACTTTTCTCGTAGTTTCCGCGCCGGCACTTCGGGCGCACTCCAGACGATTTTCGATCCTCTGACCACCGCCGCCGACGGCACCCGCCAGGCCTTCCCTGGCAATATCATCCCCGCCGGTCGCATTAACCCCATCGGCCTCGCCATCGCCCGTTCCTATCCCGCCCCCCAGCGCGAACGCACCGGCTTCGGCGCTAACAATTACACCGCGGCCACCAGCCAGTACGATCGCGCCGACCAAGCCACCTTCAAACTCGATCATCAAGTCGCTTCCTGGTGGCGCGTCAATGCCAGCTATCTCCACTACGGCAGCCGGGAACCCGGCGAATGGTGGTGGGGCAATAACTCTTCCCCCGACCAGTGGACCCTCGCCCGCAAGGTCGACGCCACCGCCGTCAACAGCCTCTTCACCCCGAACGCCACCACGGTCGTCACCCTCCGGTACGGCTTCAACCGCTTTCCGAATCTCAACTCGCAGCGCTCGGCCGGTTTCAACCTCGCCTCCCTCGGCTTCCCCGCCAACTACCTCTCGAATGTGAAATCGCTCACCTTCCCTAACATTGGCATGCAGAATTTCTCCGGCATGGGCGTCAATAACAATAACAACCAGGTCTTCCACTCGAAGAACCTGCTCGGCTCCGTCGCCAAATTCGTCGGCCGCCATAGCTTCAAAGCCGGTGCCGATTACCGCCGTCTCCACATCGACGGCGTCGAACTCGGGGACGCTTCCGGTCAGTTCTCCTTCAATGACCAGTTCACCCGCGCTAACGGCAACACCGGTACCGCCGGCACCGGTTCGGACCTCGCTTCGCTCCTCCTCGGCGTCCCGGCCTCTGGTGGCTTCCTGACTTCCACCAAGATGTTCCAGTTCGTCGACTACTACGCGATGTACTTCCACGATGACTTCCGCGTCAACGCCAAGTTGACCGTCAATATGGGTCTTCGCTACGAGTACGAAACCGGTCTCAAGGCTGCCAACAATACCCTTCTCACCGGCTTCAATCAGACCATCAAGAGCCCCATCCGCGTCACCAACCCCATCTCCGGCTTCTCCCCGGTCGGCGGTCTGCTCTACGCCGGACAGGACGGCGGTCGCACCATGACCGGAAACCTGAACAAAAACAAGTTCAGCCCCCGGGTCGGCTTCGCTTACCAGTGGACTCCGAAAACCACTTTCCGCGGCGGATACGGAATCTTCTGGGCGCCCATCGCTTACGGTTTCCAGAACACCCTCGGTTACTCCAACACCACCACCATGCTTACGAGCGTGGACGGCGGTCTCACCTCCGTTGGGTCGCTCTCGAACCCCTTCCCCACTGGCGTCGCTCAGCCCGCGGGCAACAGCGCCGGACTCCTCGCTGGCATCGGCCAATCCGTCGGGTTCATCTCGCAGGACCATCGGGCACCCCAAATCCACCAGTTCTCCTTTGACGTCCAGCACCAACTCCCCTTCGGCCTCGCTCTGGCCGTCGGCTACGTCGGCAGCCGGTCGTATAACCTTGTCACCGGAGCCGGCGGCATCAACATCAACCAACTCGATCCGAAATTCTACGGTGAAGGCGCGGCGCTCACGAGCACCCGCATCACGAATCCCTACTTCGTAGCGGGTGGCCCCGGCCTCATCGGCGGTGCCACCATGACCCGCGAGCAGTTCCTTCGTCCCTTCAACCAGTTCAACGCGGTCACCCTCAATAACAGTGATTACAATCACGCCCGCTACGATTCGGTCGTCACCCGTGTCCAAAAGCGGATGTCGAACGGACTCAGTTTCCTTGCCTCCTGGACTTGGTCCCGGAACATGGACGCCTCTGTCGGTGCCGTTGGCAGCTTCTTCAATGGGAACGGTGCCATCCAAAACGCCTACAACCTCGACGCCGAATACTCCCTCTCGGCCGTCCACTCCCCTCATCGTTACAGCTCGGCCATCTCCTACGAATTGCCGTTCGGTAAGGGTAAAAAGTGGCTTGGTTCGAATACCCTCGTCGATCTCGCCCTCGGCGGCTGGTCCTTCAACGCGGTGACCGTCTACCAGACCGGCTTCCCGCTCGCCATCGCTCAGGCCGCCAACAACAACTCCCCGTTCGGCGGAGCCGGCCAACGTCCCAACGCTACCGGCGTCTCCCCGGCTACTTCGGGTAACCTCATGAGCCGCCTCGACGGATACTTCAACCCGGCTGCCTTCAGTTCGGTTCCCAAGTATCAATTCGGCAACCTCTCCCGTACCATCAGCCTCCGCGGCCCAGGTACTTCAGAGTGGAACATGTCCATCTTCAAAACTTTCTCCGTCACCGAAAAGTTGAAGGCTCAGTTCCGCGCCGAATCGTTGAACGCGTTCAATACTCCGCAGTTCCGTTCTCCGAATCTCAGCTACGGCACCGGCGCTTTCGGCACAATCACTGCCCAAGCCAACTTCGCCCGTATGTACCAGATCGGTGTGCGGTTCTTCTTCTAACAAGCTCACCCGCTTTACTTTGGCCGGGTCTGCGTCCAAAACAGGCCCGGCTTAACCTCATGTTGTTTTCCTAGCTAGGAGCTCATCGCACATGTCAATTCTCACCTCGGAAGGACTCAAGAAAGAGTTTTCCCGTCGCGCCCTCGCCAAAGGCAGTGCCCTTTTTGCCGCCGGTGCCGCCCTCCCCCTGTTCAACGAACCTGCTCTCGCGCAGCTCTCGATGATCGGAAACATGGATCCGAACGCCATCAAGATCAACGCCAACGAGAACCCGCTCGGCCCCTGCAACGAGGCCGCCGAAGCCATTTACGGCGTCGTCAAAAAAGGCGGCCGTTATATGTACGAGGAAACCTTCAGCTTCGCGAAAACCCTCGCCGAGCAGGAAGGCCTCAAGCCCAACTACGTCATGCCGTTCCCCGGCTCCTCGGACCCGCTCCATCGGGCCGTCCTGGCCTTCACCTCCGCCGATAAACCCTTCGTCATGGCCGACCCCGGCTACGAAGCCGGTCAGCGCGCCGCACAGTTCATCGGTTCCAAAGTCATTCGCGTTCCACTCAAGGCCGACCACTCCCATGACGTTAAAGCCATGGTCGCCGCCAGCCCCAACGCCGGCCTCATCTACATCTGCAACCCCAACAACCCCACCGGCACCATCACCAAACGC
>JBKJLJ010000860.1:0-5514 GCA_046597015.1 Bryobacteraceae bacterium | reverse complement strand
TCCAGTTGGGGTCGACGTGCTTTTGCATTTCGAGCTCATCGTCGCGCTTGCGGTAAGGCAGTTTCCGATACCGTTCCTCGCCTCGGGCTACTTGGTCGTAGTCGAGTTCCACGCCCAGACCCGGCTTATCCGGAATCACCACCGTCCCTTCGTGGAACTTCACGCGACCGCCCACCACCACTTCGTCGATTTCCGTCTGCCAAGGATAATGCGTGTCGCAACCGTAGGTCAGCATCGGGCAAACCGCCGCGGCATGCGCCATCGTCATCAGGCTTACGCCCAGGTGATTGTTCGAATGCATGCTCATCCCGAGCCCCAGCACTTCGCAAAGATCACTCAGCTTCTGCTGCGCGCGAACCCCGCCCCAGTAATGCGGATCGGAGAGGATAATCTGCACCCCGTCCGTCTGCTTGGCCACCGGCACATGCGCAAAGCAAGTCGTCGCCACGTTCGAAGCCAGCGGAGTATCCACGCCCGCAGCCAGCAGGCGGCGTCGAACCTCGCCCATCCCTTCCATCCCTGCGCACGGGTCTTCCAGGTAGCCGCCGTTGCTTAACTCCTCAGTCAAGCCCAGGCCAACACGAACCGAAGTATCGACCGACCAAGCGCAGTTTGGGTCAATCCGCAAAGGGAAAGTCGGACCAAACTCCGCCCGTAAGGCGCGAATCGCGTCCATTTCGGCATCCGGATCCAACACGCCGCCTTTCAACTTGATCTCTTGGAAACCGTACTGCGCCACCATCTGCTTAGCGCTGCGGACCACCGCTTCCGGCGTCAAAATCTCGCCATACTCGTCTTCCCGAACGTCGTCGCCCATGCCGCCGCCACCCGCGTGCTTGTAAAACAGGTAGGCAGAAAACGGAACCGCGTCCCGGCATTTGCCCCCGACCAAGTCGCACAAAGGGCGACGGAGCGCCTTGCCAATCGCGTCCAGACAAGCAACTTCAATCGCTGCGTTCGTCCGCGTATGCACGTCCAACGGGTTCTCCCCCGGGACGAGCCAGGTCTGCGACCGTGCCCCAGTCGACGTCGCTTGGGCTTCAATCTCCCGCGCCTGACCTTGGAGATACTGCCAGAATCCAGTGAGCTGAAACGGGTCCATCCCCTCGACACGGTGGCGAACGCTTTCTAACGCGCCAACCGGGCCATCGCCGCCATACGTTTCACTAATTCCAGTAATGCCATCGGTAGTGACCACTTCAACAATGGTCCGGAGGGCGTACGGGGCGTGAAGGCCGTAGGAGGAACGCAGGGGGCCGTCGGCCACCGCGATAGGATGGAGCTTCAGCTCTTTAATGCGCAAGAACTACTTCCGCATACCCGGCTTCGGGCTACGAACGGCCTGTTGACGGCGTTTCTTCTTGGAGCGCTTGGGCTTCGAGATAATGAAGGTGCCGCTACCGATATATTCAGCGGCGTATAAATTTGCTTTTGCCATAACTTTCTAGTGTACCGGAAAAAAACTTTCTCGGGGCTCAATCCGGTCGAGAAACCCTCTCGTAGAAATCGGCATGGAAACAACACAGCTTCTCAACCAGATCGGCGGACGCCGAGGCTTCTTCCGAAACCTCGGTCTGGCCACTGCGACCATCACCGCGGGCACCGCACAAACGACCAGCGCCCCCTTTCAGTTCGATAGTCCGACGCAGATCCTGACCGCCGCCCTGATCGCCGAAGATCTCGCGACGACGTTCTACTATAACGTCCTCGCCGGAAAAGCTGCGGAGGATCCAGAGATCTCCGTCGACCTGAAAAACAAGAACTACCTGCGCGCCGCGCTGAAGGAGGAGATCGAACACGCTAACCTCCTCCGCAGCCTCCTCGGCATCCCGGAACCGGCCGCCGATCCGTTCCAAACGTTCTACTTTCCCAAAGGAACCTTCGACAAACTCGACGCCCCCTCCGGCGCAGCCGCCCTCCCGGTTCTCGACGCCCTCGAAAACGCCTTCATTGGCGCCTATCTCACCGCCGTCCGCGCCTTCGCCTTCATGGCCGCCAATACCAGCACCAACCGAGGCGTCTACTACAAACTCGGCAACGCAAACCTCAGCGCCGACCAGTTGGCCTACTTCTCCCAGGTATCCGCCTCGATCATGGGCGTCGAAGCCGAACACCGCGCGCTCGGTCGAGTCATCGGCGGAGGCGACCCCGCCAACAACCGCTGCTACGAACAGACCGCCGGCCTGGACTCGGTCTTCACCGGAACCAAGTCGGCGGTCGTCGCCCTCACGCCTTTCCTGACTCCGTCCACCGGCCCGGCTTTCTCCTTCAAGGAAGCGCTCAGTAAAGGTGCCGCACTCACTCTGCCCTGCGAGTTCGGCCCTCCGGCGTTCTAGATCATGTACATGCCGCCGTTGATTTCGATCGTCTGTCCGTGGATGCCGCTCGCGGCATCGCTGAGCAGAAACGCAATGACGGCGGCAATCTCCTCGTTGTTCTGCAAGCGGCCCGCCGGGGTCATTGACTTTGCCGAATCCAACATCTGCTGGGTCGAGTACTTCTCGTGGAAGTAATTGTCGACCGTTCCCGGAGAAACTGCATTCACCCGAATGCCCGCCGGAGCCAGTTCCTTCGCCAGACCTTTCGTGATGCACGAGACGGCAGCCTTCGACGCCGCATAGATCGTCGCGCCAGGTCCGCCCCCGTTCCGTGCCGCAATCGAACTCAGGTTGATGACGTGACCCGAGCCTTTGGCGATCATGGCGGGAGCCAGCGCCTGCGTAATGAAGTAGACGCTCTTCGAGTTCAACGTCATGACCCGGTCGTAGAGGTCGAAGGTAAACTCCGGCATCTTTGCCCGATGAACTAAGTGCCCGGCGTTGTTGATCAGGATATCGGCCTCCGGCGCGGTCGCCTTCAGTTGATTCAGGAAGCCGGTCAGCCCGGCATCGGTTGAAAGGTCCGCCCCGATCAGGGCCACCTGGCAATTGGCGAGCTCAACGGCAAGCTCCGCCGCGCCCTTTTGATAGGAAGAGTAATGAAGGACGAGACGAGCGGCACCGGCGGCGGCGAGCATGCGAGCGGTGGCGGCCCCGATGCCTCTTGAGGCGCCGGTAATGACGGCTGTTTTTCCTGCGATTCCATTGGGATTCATGAGCTTCTATCGTATACCGAGATCACAAACGCCAAATTAGCCAACGGTCTGGCCCTCAAACCCAGGCGAAAACGGGGGAAGCTGACCCCATACTGTGCCCTTGGAACATTTTTGTCCTCTTCTGTTCTGGGCAAGAGGCCCCGCGAATGGACCGTTCCGTCGCATCATTGCCCGTCGGGAGCCGGATTACCGACTACATTGGCTGATGCGTTCTCAGTTCGTCTATTCCGTGGTCGCCTCGCGCTGTTCATGTATTCGTCCGGCCGTGAGCTGGTGCGCAGTTTGCACGAGAGCATCGATTGGCTGCGGGGCCATGCGGAAACGATTCACACTGCTGGGAGGTCGGGTATGTCGCAGGCGAGAACACGGTTGGGCTCTGAACTGCTGCGCCTGCTTTTGCCGAAGTTTACGACCCCGATCCGCTTGAAGCAGACGCTGGATGTGGCCGATACCGGGGAGAAGGTGGAAGCGTTTGGGCGGCCTTCAGCCAGTCGCGGACCGAGCGCGGACCCGCAGTTCCGTTTTGTCTCCCTCGTGGAAAACGACACAGACCACAGATATCGCCACCGATTCTCGCCAGCGCGCCCGCCGTCAGAAAGCTCTGAGCGACCAGGGCGCCACCCATCCGCGCCCCAGCGATGTGACCGAACCTCTGAAGGTCACAAGGAGCGAAGCGGAACTGCATGTACTCAAGGCGCGATTGCGAGGTGGCATCCTGAGGCATGCCCGGCGCGGCGAACTCAAGCAGATCGTTCCTGTTGGTTTTGTGCACGACGCTCAGGACCGGACCGTCCTCGACCCCGATGCGCAGGTCCAGGCTACGTTTAAACGGACGGGGTCGTGCCTGGCGGTGGTCAAGGAGTTTCATACCAAGGAGCTGTTGTTCCCGCGCCGCTTGCGCTGTGGACCGCACAAAGACGAACTGGTTTGGGTCAAACTGTTGCACTGTCGGGCGCGGCAGATCATCCACAATCTGCGCTATGCCGGCGCCTTCGTCTTAGGCCGCACCAAGCAGCGCAAACTGCCCAATGGCAAAACATGCTCGCGCCTGGTTCCCAGCGAGGAGTGGATCCTACTGCGTGATATGCATTTGGCCTATATTACCTGGGAAGTACACCAGTCCAATCTCAAGCGCGTAAAAGGTAGTGCGGTGGCCTGAAGTCCAGAAAGACGCGCTGGGCCAGCGCGGGAAGGCATGGCGCTGCTGCAAGGGCTGGTGATCTGTGGAACCTGCGGAGAACGCATGTCCGTCCGCTATCACTCCCATCGTAGTCGGAGCATATCGACGTATTGGTGCGGCCACCGGCCCCTACAGCGAGGAGAGCGCGGCCTGCGTCAAACCGTGCACGGCGGCGCGCTCGACACGGCTATTGGCGACATCGTCATTGAAGCGATGACGCCTTTGACAATCGAAGTCGCCTTGGCCGTGAAGAAAAAACTCGCCAGAGGGTATGAGGAAGCCGACCGGCTCCTGCGGCAGCATGTGGAACGTGAGCGCCATGAATCCGAACTCGCGCAACGGCGCTTCCCAAAAGTGGATCCGGATAACCGCTGGGTCGCCGATACCTAGGAGGCTGATTGGAACGGCAAGTTCCGCGCGTTGGCGGCGGCTCAGGAAACATACGAGAAAAGCAGGGCGGCCGATGCAAGCCTCGTTACCGACGCCGAGCACCCAAGACGGATAGCTCTATCCACCGACTTTCCGAATCTCGGGCGCGATCCGCGAACCCAAATGAAAGCGAAGAAACGAATGCTTCGGCTGCTGCCTCAGGACGTCACACTCACCAATGTTGACGCGCTCCATGTCGACATCCGTTCTACCGGCGGCGCAACTCGCTCGCTCGATCTGCCGCTGCCCAGGACCTGTGTGGAAATGCGCACCACCGATGCCGAAGTTGTTAAGGAGATTGACCGGCTCATCGACACCTACATGGACGGAGAAATAGCCGGCGCGCTCAATGAATGTGGCGTGCGCACCGTGGTGACTGCTCCTTGGGCGGCCGCGCGAATCGGCAGACTGCACTCTATTTATGGTCTCACCGATCGCCGTATCCGCCCGCTGTCCCAAGGGCTCCTGACTCCGGAAGACGTGGCGGCACGCTACGGAGTCGTGCTCTCAACAGTCGATCTGTGGTGCCGGCGAGGCATCCTCCGCGCTCATCCGGTCAACGATCGCGGCGATTATCTTTACGAGATCCCACCGGAAGAGCTACCCGCGAAGTATGCTCACAAGAGGGAATATCAAGTCGATTCGGTAACCGAATGCTCAGATAGCTTACGAGGTGCAGTATGAGTTCAAGCCCTTTCGGTCTGGATCATTCACGCGGCAGGGCAGTGCGCAGGCACCATAGTGGGCCAGCACGTCGCGGTAGACCGGGTTCAACTTCGGATCGTAGAAGTCGGGGGTTTTCACGCCTTCG
>JBKJLJ010000790.1:0-2543 GCA_046597015.1 Bryobacteraceae bacterium | reverse complement strand
ACCCGGTCGACCCGTCAAACGCCGCCCCGCCCCACTCCCCGCCGCCGTCGAACCCCGGAAATACCACCGTCCCCTCCTTACTCGGAGGAGTAAACTGCGGCCCACTCTTCACTTGCCGAAACCGCTCCTTCGCCACCGCATTCGGAATCATGTCCTCCGTCAACCGCTGGCGCGAAAACGGCTCTGGCTTCGTCGGCAAAACCTGCTGCCGTGCCAGTTTCTCCCCCTCCACGTCACTATCCGGCACGTCCACCATGGTCAACGGAAAGAGACTCTCCCCGGTTGCCCGGTCAAATACAAACACATGCCCCGACTTAGTAATCTGCGCCACCCCGTCCACTAACTTGCCATCCCGCTTCACGGTCACCAGCGTCGGCGGCGCCGGCAAATCCCGGTCCCACACATCATGCTTCACAAACTGAAAATGCCACTTCTTCTTCCCTGTCGCCGCGTCCAATGCCAATAAACAATTTGCATACAAATTGTTTCCGTGCCGATTCGCCCCATAAAAGTCAAAGGAAGCCGACCCCGTCGGCACGAACACCGTCCCCGTCTTCCCGTCCAGCGCCATCCCCGGCCACGAATTCGTCCCCCCCGCATACTGCCAGGCGTCCTTCGGCCAAGTCTCGTACCCCGGCTCCCCCGGCCGCGGCAGCGTGTGAAAGGTCCAAGCAATCTTCCCCGTCCGCACGTCATAGGCCCGAATATCCCCCGGTGCCGACGGCAACCCCTCCGGCACCAAACTCCCCTGAATCAGCAAATCCTTATACAGAATCCCCGGCGTCGGCGCCGAAATCGAAACCTTCTCCGGATCCCGCCCCAACCCCTCGCGTAAATCCACCCGCCCTTTGACCCCAAAACTCTCGATCACCTTCCCCGTCGCCGGGTCCAGCGCCATCAGCCAATTCCGCCACGAAAACAACAACCGCCGCTCCTTCCCCGCCTGCCACAAAACCAACCCCCGATTCCGCCCCCGCGCCGGCTTCCCCTCGCTCGGGTCATACCGCCACAGCAACTTCCCCGTCGCCGCGTCCAACGCAAAAATCTGTTGCTTCGCCGAACTCCCGTACAGCACCCCGTCCACAATCAGCGGGTTGCATTGGATCTCCGTCCCCTTCTCCGCATCGCCGGAATCGAACGTCCAAGCCGGTGCCAACTTTCCCACGTTCGCCTTCGTAATCTGGGCCAGCGTCGACGACGCCGTCTGTGCCGCCCCTCCCCGATAGGTTGCCCAATCCGCCTGCCCCGCCAACAATCCCGGCAACATGAAAATGAAAAAGCGCATTCTCATATCATATGGAAATGCGCCGCCGAGATTTTCTAGCCTTCCTCCTCCCGCCCCTCCCCGGCTCCACCCTGGTCCACGAACACATCCTCGTCGATTTCATCGGCGCCGCCAAAGCCAGTCCCGCCCGCTACGATCCCGAAGAAGTCTACCGCCAGGCCCTCCCCAAACTAAAGGAGATCGTCGGCCTCGGCTGCCGCCGCCTCCTCGAGTGCACCCCCAACTTCCTCGGCCGCGACCCCCGTCTCCTCCGCCGTCTCGCCGACGCCTCCGGCCTCGAAATCTGGACCAACACCGGCCTCTACGCCGCCCGCGACTTCATCTTCCTCCCGCCCTACGTCCGCACCGAATCCGCCAACCAGCTAACCCGCCGCTTCATCAACGAAGCCAAAACCGGCCTCATCGACGGCATCAAACCCCGCTTCATCAAGATCGGCGTCGACCGCGGTCCTCTCCCGCCCCTCAGCCGAAAACTCGTCGAAGCCGCCGCCATCGCCAGCCGCGAAACCGGTCTCCCCCTCGCCTCCCACACCGGCAACGGCCCCGCCGCCCTCGAACAACTCGAGATACTAACCAAAGCCAAATGCCCCCTGGAAAACTTCGTCTGGGTCCACGCCCAAAACGAAACCAATCTCGATGTCCACGCCCAGGTCGCCCGCGCCGGTGCCTGGGTCGAACTCGACGGCATCAGCCCCCGCTCCGCCGACCACCACCTCCGCTGCCTCCAGTCCCTAAGTGAAAAGAACTTACTCAGTAAAGCGCTCATCTCCCAGGATTCCGGCTGGTACCACGTCGGCGAACCCAACGGAGGCAACTTTCGCGGTTACTCTTACATCTACACCGAATTCGTCCCCCGCCTCCCCGCCGGCTGGGCTAAGTTATTACTCGTCGACAACCCCGCCGCCGCCTTCCACTAGGCGAACTTAGCGGAGCCCAGCCGCCCGCAACCGCGGCGCCAAATTCTCGTACGCCCGCCGCGCCGCCCCCAACGCGTCGTACCCCGCCTGCACCTGTAACTGCCGGCTAACTTCCACTAACATCCACCCCCGGTACCGCTTCGCCCGGAGTAACTCGCAGTACCGCCCATAGTCAATCGTCCCGTCCCCCGGCAGCAGAAACTGCGCCTTCCCGTCCACCATTCTTCCATCCTTCACCGTTACAAAGGAAGCCCGCGGCAGCAGCGTCGTCATCGTCGCCTCCAACTCGAGCCCTAACAACTGAAAATGGCCATAGTCGTAGATCCCGCTCAACCCCGGGT
>JBKJLJ010000733.1:0-5835 GCA_046597015.1 Bryobacteraceae bacterium | reverse complement strand
GGGCACCAACCAATGGCACGGAAGCCTCTTCGAGAACCACCGGAACCGCGTGCTCAACGCCCGGCTGCAGACGCTCGCCACCAAACCGGCCCTGACCTTCAATCAGTTTGGCGGCTCGCTCGGTGGGCCCGTCAAAAAGGACAAGATTTTCATATTCGGAGTGTACGAGGGCTACAGGGAGCGGGAGGGCGCGTTTGTGCAGGGCAATGTACCCACCGATAGTCTTCGTGCGCAGTTACTGGCGGCAGTGCCGGCATACAAGATGACTCTGGACGCCTATCCATCTCCCAATCAGCCCACTGCACCCAACGCGATTGTGGGCCTGTACAGTGGGGCGCAGGCGAGCCGGCGCGACGACAATCACATCGACGTGAAGGGCGATATCCTTTTCTCGTCCAGTAGCAGGCTTGCGGTAACGTTCAATCATGGGACTCCGATCCGCGAGATTCCTTCGCTCTTTCTGAACAACGACCGGTCCTGGACCAACAGCATGAACCGGTTGAGTATCAGTCAGACGGTGAACAAGGCGAGTTGGGTTTCCGAGACACGCTTCGGGTATACGCGCACGATCCAGGTGCGCGGGGATGCGTTCTTCAACCAGAAGGATCCCAACCGTTCGGATGAGGAGTTCACGGGAGCGCGCAGCATCCCGAGGTTCACGACGGGTTTTGGAATCGGAGGTCCCACCACCGAAGCGAATCGGTCCGGCGGACCGATGACGACCATCTCGCAGAAGTTTGCCCGGTCCTCGGGGCGCCACTTTCTGAAGTTCGGCGGTAACTACAGTTACCTGATTGGTACTCGTAATAATCCGGAGAACCCGGGCTTATTTTATCCGACGCTGGACTCGATGCTGCGGAACGTTCCGGCTTCTGGCACGGTCACTTTTGGCAATGGCGATTTCGACATGCGCACTTACGGATTTGGCGGTTTCTTCCAGGACGACTTCCGGGTGATGCCGAAGCTGACGTTGAATCTCGGATTGCGTTACGACTTCTACTCCAACTTCCGTTCGGTGGGAAAGAAGGGTACTCCGGCTGCGGGACTGCACAATCCGGCGTTCCTGGGCCAGGATGGGGCCTACCGCGTTGGACAGTTCAACCCGGTGGATAAGCCCTTTAACCACGATCCGATCAACCTCGGTCCCCGAGTCGGGTTCGCCTACAATCCGGACGGCCAGGGGAAGACGTCGATTCGCGGAGGGTTTGGCATGATGTTTTCGCCCAACACCCCGGAGATCGGCTGGTTTGCGACGGCGATTGCACCGAATATACCGTCGCGGCAGGAACTTGGCCCGGCTAATATCTCCCGCTTCAATGTGCGGTTTCCGATGTTTAACGCCGACTTCCTACAGCAGGTGCAGCAACTGGCGCAGGAGGCGGGAGCGAGCCCGCGGAACGTGTTTCAGATCTTCAACAATGATTTGCAGGCGCCCTACACGATGCAATTCAGTCTGGACGTGCAGCGGCAATTGGGTCGGACGCTGGTCCTGAACACCGGCTTTGTGGGAACGCGCGGCGTGAAGCTGATCCTGTTCCGTGCGGCGAACCGCGTGGACCGGATCACTGGCTTGCGACCGAATCCAAACCTGTCGCAGCCGATCTACACTGATAATTCGCAGACCCTGAGTTATTACTCCTGGCAGTCGTCGCTCAAGAAGCGTTTTTCGAATCACTTGAGCTTTGATGTGAATTACACCTGGTCGAAGGGGTTGGGCACCGCGAGCGGGGATTTCGGGGCGTGGTTCGCGGGTGAGAACAGCAATTCGCTGAATCAGGAGTATGGCGATCTGCGGTCGGATTACGGGCCGAGTGCTTACGATCTGAAGCATCTTTTCACTGCGGGATGGGTCTACGAAGTGCCGGTGTTGACGGGCCTGCAGTACCGGACCGTGCGTAATGCCTTGGGCGGATGGCAGTTATCGGGCATTTTCCGGGCGAACACCGGGCTGCCCGTGACGGTGTCGCAGACATCCTCCATTCCGGGGCAGCGTGGGGAATATGCAGGAGGCGGACCAGTGAAGTTGGACAACTATCGCGATACGCTACAGTATCTGAATCCTGGCGTGTTTACGCTGATTCCCGTCTCCAGTGCCTCGGGAGCGCCGATCCGCCCCGGCAACGTAGGCCGCGGGTCGATTCGGGAGCCGGGCCTGTGGAATCTGGACTTCACTCTCGCCAAGGCGTTCGCTATCCCGCTTCGAGAGAAGATGCGGCTGCAGTTCCGGGCGGACATGTTCAACGCGCTCAATCACACGAATCTTTCCGGACTGCGCACGAGCCGTAACGATGTTTTCTTCGGTCGACTTCTGGGCACCCGGGGATCGCGACTGATGCAGGTGGGAGCGGTGCTCAATTTCTGATCGCAGGATGGCCTGGGCAAATTGAGGGAGGCCCTTGAACAAGAATCAGGAGGCAGCGGCCGGAACTGGCGAAGGAGTACAAGCTGAGGAGGCCGCGGGCCCGGAGGGTGGAGGAACATCACAGTCGGCCGATGAATTGGGTCTGCCGTTTGACGCCCTAAGCTGGAGTTCTTCTATCCACGGCGCGCCCCAAATCGCGGATGCAGAGGATGCCGATGTCTTCATTTTTGGAGTGCACGATGCGGGTAAGTTCCAATTTGTAGACCTCGTGCCTTGGCGGTGTCGCAACGGTAAGCTCAATTCGTGATGCTGCAATTGGCGGTCGCCGAGCCCGTCTAAAACCAGATAGTACGACGTCCCGTTCCTAGACCGACAGGGCCCGCAGGTAACCCGCGCAGCGCTTCACGCTTTCCATCGGGTCTCCCGGGGTGAAGTCCATCTCGATCAGGTAGTACTGCACTCCGGCGGCTTCCGCTGCTTGCACAATGGCTTTGAAGTCGAGGGTCCCACCGCCCAACTCGCGGAAGTACTCTGGTTTCACGTCGGTTTCCTTTTCCGGAGCGACGGCCCCGGGGGCGATATCTTTCAGGTGAAGACTGCGGACTCGTCCTTTCCATTCCCGGAGCACCTTTTCAGGAGCGTTGCCGGTGATGGCGGCCCAAAAGACGTCCAGTTCTAATCGTACCCGCGGGTCTAGTTCCTTCTTCAGGCGGTCAATAAACCGCTTCCCCTTGGCCCCAGCGAACTCATAAGCGTGGTTGTGATAATAGAGCTCAATTCCGCCTTTCTCACACAGATCAGCCGCCCGCTCATACTTCGCTATCGCGCTCTCCCGCTCGCCCGGCAGCAACATACTTGTTCCGATCCGTTTCACTCCATGCTGTACCGCCAAGTCGATCATTTCTTCGATCCGCGGTCGCGGCGCATTGGCCGCCGGGGCTGGCATGGAGAACTTGGCGGCCATGGCGGTGGAAAACTCCCGCCACTCGTTCCAGTTCCCGGTGACGACCGGGGTCTCGATCATCATGTGAACCGGTCGCAACCCCGCATTCTGGATCATCTCGGCGTGTTGGAGCAGGTGTACGGGCCTAACCTCGATGATCTGGATCCCGGCCTTCGCCAAACCCTGATAGGTAGCGGCGGGCGACTTAGCCAGGGGCGCTCGGACCGTGTACAGGTTTAATCCAATCTGATGAGGGAAGGGAATCGCGAACGCGGTGGCTCCCATGGCTCCCAAGCCGCCCAAGACAGTCCGGCGAGAAATCATAGTCTTTTATCCATATCACGAATGGGGCGCTTTAAGTTAAGGACTGGCCTGGCTTTCGCGGGCCCAACAGCGCGGGCGTTTTCGCCTCCGCGACCAGACTTCCATCACAATTCGACCCTGGCGCGCTCGCTTGGAGCGTCAAAGTCCGCTTCGGCCGTTCCTCGCCCGTGGTAGTCGCCGGACAAGTCATTCTCCAAGCCACCGAAGGCGACCAACTTCTCGTGCTCGCCTTCGACGCCCGCACCGGAAAGTCCGGGTGGCCTTACACCCGCACTCGCACGCGGCAAGACGACATAGCCGGGAAAAGTAACGATCCCGCGTCCTCCACGCCCTTCGCTAATTCTACGGGCATCTATACGTTCTTCCGGACTTCGGGTTAGTGGCGCTCGATCCGCACAAGGGTACGCTTCTCTGGGAATTGGCCCTGGGTCCCTTTATCAACAACTACGGCATGGCGTCGTCACCCGTCGTGGCCGGCGAGACCCTCTTTCTGCAGATCGATCAGACTGCCGGATCCTATCTACTCGCTGTCAACCGGCGCTCTGGTGCGGTGCGCTGGAAGACCGAGCGCAGCGGCACCATTAGCCAACATAGCGGGGACTCGCGACGGCATTGTCGAGCGGGAAGAATGGGCGGAAGTTTGGCGGTGGATTGGAAAGCCCGCCCTCACAGCAGTTCGTTTAGATGGAAACGCACGCCGACCGGAGACGGCATGGACGCAGTTTCGCAGTGTTGCCCGCGTTCCTACGCCTTTGGAGCTGAACAGCGTGCTTTACATGATCGCTAATGGCGGAATTCTGACCTCAATCCAAGTCTCGGCTGGCACGCTCGGAAAAGTAGGACGGCTGGAGGGAGCCGTCGACAACTATTGGTCGTCTCCTGTGGCTGCCGGTAACAGGATTTTCTTCTTGGCTGAAAGCGGCAAGATCGTGGTCATCAAAGCTAGCCTTGATTGGCAGATACTTGCCGTGAACGATCTTTACGAGCCATGTTATGCGACTCCCGCGCTTTCCGCAGGCCAGATTGTGATCAGGACGGGTAGTTCACTCTGGACATTCGGCGTCCAGTGATGGATACGGCGGCGCTGCTCGAAGCCGGGTACTCCCTTCAGGAGAAACGCGCAACGGGCGGCAAGGACATCACCCGGTGCACAGCTCCGGATCGCCGAGTCAGCGCTGTCGTCCCTGCGGGCAGAATAGGGCCATTTCAAGTTGCTGCAGCACTGGATCGAGACCGGAAATCAGAGTTCGGACCGATGGTGTAGGTTGCCTATGGTTTGTGGAAAGACATAGGTGCCGTAGCCGTCGCGGTCGACGCAGGCTGGAGCACTTATGGACGAGTCGGCTTTACACTTCTACGAACTCGGGTATTTCCTTCCAGTCTGACTTCTATGCCACAGGATGCCATAGGATCAACCCATTAAAATGTGCGGCTCGATTACGGACGAGCCGCTAATTTATGTAGGTTTTGCAGAATAAGTGGAGTAAGCTGCCAGCATGGAACAACCGGTTGAACTTCAGAAGCGAGCGGGAAAGCTCGCTCCTGACGGGCTCTCAGTGCTCCAGACGTACCGCTTAAGAATGGCGATGCTGGCATGTGTTGCCGGGGCGGAAGTCTTCCCGCCCCTCGACGTCCTCACCCAAAAAAGCAAAACCGTTCGATCTCGATAAGGAGTCTGCCTTGAAAAGTCGACGTGAGTTCTTTGGTGCCGCTACGATCGCAGCAATTGCTGGCTGCGCGCACCAGGTCAAAGTAAAAGCCCCGCTGGCCGCCGGCGCGATTCCAATGTTGGCACCCGTGCGTGCGCAGACGGATAGGATCTTTCGTGTTACGACGTGCTTGAGGCCGTTCCGTGCCGCCGGGCCGCGACTGGATGTCGAGCGAGTCGGCGACAAGACGGTTGTTCATAACTATGGGCATGGCGGCAGTGGCTGGTCGCTGTCGTGGGGATCGAGCAGTATCGCCGTGGATAAGGCAATGGCAGCGGGAGAGCGGGAGGTGGCCGTTGTTGGATGTGGTGCTCTTGGGCTGACGTCGGCCATTCTGCTGCAACGCGCCGGCGCTAAGGTCACTATTTATGCCAAGGAGCGGCCTCCCGAGGTGCAGTCCGCGCGGGCGACGGGAGGGTGGTCACCGGACTCGCGTGTCGCTCTGGCGAACGCAGTCTCTCCCGGGTTTCCGGCGCTGTGGGAGAAGATGTGCCGGA
>JBKJLJ010000929.1:0-7988 GCA_046597015.1 Bryobacteraceae bacterium | reverse complement strand
GGTCAATTCACCTTCCATCAAAATCTTCACGACGCCCTGCGCCGCCCGGCGCAACGCAAACGGATCCTTCGATCCCGTCGGAATCATATCCACCGCGAAGCAACTCCGCAGCGTGTCGATCTTGTCGGCCAGCGCCAGCGCCTGCCCTGTAGCCGTAGAAGGAATCGAGTCCTCCATCGACAGCGGCTTGTAGTGTTCGTAAACAGCCTTCGCAACTTCGGCTTTGCCGCCCTGCGCCGCGATGTACAAGCCCCCGATGATGCCCTGCAGATCGGTGAACTCTTTCACCATCTCAGTCGTCAAATCGGCCTTGGCGAGATACGCCGCCGCCGCCGCGTCCTCGCCGCCCAACTCCCGCGCCAACACCACCATTCGCGTCGTTTTCTCAAGGTACGACCCGATCTTGGCCTGGAACGTCACGTTCGCCAAATCCGACACCCGGTCCGTCAATGTCCGCTTCTGGTCGACATCGTAGAAGAACCGCGCATCGTTGAACCGCGCCCGTAGCACCCGCTCGTTCCCACGCACGACGTGCCCCTCGGGATCGCTCGGAATGTTCATCACCGCAATAAAGTTCGGAGCCAGCGAACCATCCGCCGCGCTCACCGCGAAGTACTTCTGGTGGAACCGCATCACCATCGTCAGCACCTCTTTCGGCAGCGTCAGATAGCTCGCGTCGAACCCGCCAAGAATGGCAGCCGGATACTCCGTGATGAACGTCAGCGTCTCCAGCAACTTCGGGTCGCTCTGCGCCCCGCCCAGTCCGGCCACTTCCCGCTCAATCTTCGCCCGCCGCGCAGCACTCGCAACGATCACGAAGTTGGCTTCGAGCGCGGTCTCGTACCCGGCGATCGTCACCGGAATCGCCGCCCGCGAGCCCAACCGCCGATGCCCGAACGTCTCCCGGCCCGACGTTACGCCCGCCAGCTCAAAGGTCACGACGTCATCGCCCAGCAGCGCCACGATCCAGCGAATCGGCCGGATAAACTTGGGCCCGCCTTTCCCCGTCCAGAACATCGACTTGGGGAAATTCAGCTTCTGGATCAGCTCCGGCAACACCGCGGCCAGCAGTTCGCTCGTCGCCCGGCCCGCCACCTGCCGGCGAAACGTGAAGTACTCGCCCTTGGCCGTCGCCTCCACTTTCAAGTCGTCCACGCTGACGCCGTTCTTCTTCGCGAAGCCCGCCACCGCGTTCGGGTTCGCCCCTTTCGGCGGCCCGCTCACAATCTCTTCGCTATCGGCCTGCCGCGCAATCAGCCCGTCAGCCCACAACACCAAGCGCCGGCCCGTCCCATCGGTTCGCGTCACCTTGCCGCCCAGCTTATGCCCGTCAAGCACGGCTTGAAAATCCTTGCCCAACTGCTCCAGCGCGGCCGGTATCATCCAATCCGGAATCTCTTCGGCACCTACTTCCAGAAGGAACGGCAGCATTACGCCACCTCCTTCATCGTTCGGAACGGCTCTTGATCCACCCACGCCTGCGCCACGCCCACCGCGATTTTACGAACCCGGCCAATCACCCCCACCCGCTCGGTCACGCTAATCGCCCCGCGGGCGTCGAGGAGGTTGAAAAGATTCGAACACTTCAAAACCTGGTCGTAAGCGCCCAGCAACGGATACCGCCGCTTCTCCGCCGGATCTTCCACCGTCTTATAACCGTCCACCAACCGCTGCGCTTCCGCCTCATGCCGCTTCAGCGACTCCCACAACATCTCCACATCGGCCGTCTCGAAGTTGTAGACCGAAAGCTGCAACTCGTCGAAATACCGAACCTCGGAGTACTTCACGCCCGGGGCCCATTCGATGTCGTAGACCGATTCTTTCCCTTGTAGAAAGCTGACGATCCGCTCCAGCCCATACGTGATCTCTGCCGGGCACAAGTCCAAATCCATCCCGCCGCACTGCTGGAAATACGTGAACTGCGTAATCTCCATCCCGTCCAGCATCACCTGCCAGCCAATGCCCCAGGCTCCCAGCGTCGGCGACTCCCAGTTGTCTTCTTCCAGCTTCAGGTCGTGCTTGGACAAATCAATCCCGATCGCTTCCAGCGAACCGAGGTACTGATCGATCACGTCCTTGGGCGTCGGCTTCAGAATGATCTGCAGTTGCTGATGCTTGTACAACCGGTTCGGGTTATCCCCGTACCGCCCGTCGGCGGGGCGCCGGCTCGGTTGCACATAACCTACGCGCCAAGGCTTCGGCCCCAGCACCCGCAGAAAAGTCTCCGGCGACATCGTCCCCGCACCGACTTCAATATCGTAGGGCTCCTGGATCACACAGCCGCGATCCGCCCAATACTTCTTCAGCTTAAAAACAGTTTCCTGAAACGAATCCATACTCAGAGGGTTTCTAGCATTTGCGCCGTGATCAATCGACGCTCAATTTGTTGTTCAATCGTGGTGACAAGGAAGCGGCGTAAATCCCGGGAGGTGGTCCGCGACCACGGGCGAGGCGTTAGGTTGTGAATGGGGGTAGTCAACATTTCGCGGGCCAAAATTCGGGATTCGTCGCTTACTCGAAGGTCGGGCAAAAAGCCGGATAGCCGCACTGCCCAAAGAGAAAAATATTGAATTGCCGTCCAGGTAGCTTCCTCGGTCCGGTCGCTCGGCACCTGGCGCATGTACTCGAGAATTGCGGTCAACAGTCGAAAAAATCTTTCATTAGGCTCGCCCGCGGGCAGAATCTGGTCGCAAATTTCGGCGATGAAGTCCAGACCCACGCTGGCCGTGTAATTGTTGGCAAGTGAAAATTGAGACTGGAGCAATTCACAGCCATCCATCTTGCAAAGTTCAACGTTCTCCCGCTGGAAATACTGCATGTTTACTTGCGAGAGCCGCTCCAACCCTGACCCGAACGGACCTTTCGGCCGCCGTGCTCGGCGAGCTATGCCGCGCAACCGCCCTTGATCGCGCGTCAAAAAACTGACGATCAGGTCTGCTTCCCGGAAGGGATAGGATCGGAGGACGTATGCTTCGCTTACCTTAGACGGCACCGGATCGGTGTTGAAGTTTCAGGTTACCATAGCTAACCTAAGCTTCCATATGATTGAACCGGATCGACTCGTCGCCTACCTTGCCCCCTGCTCCCTTCTCGCCCTCACCCCGGGCCCGGGAATCCTGTACGTGATGACTCGCACGCTGACCGGCGGCACTCGCGAAGGGGTGCTCTCCTCGGTTGGCACGTTCGCCGGCGGCTTCGCCCATGTTCTCGCCGCCGCCTTGCGGCTCTCGGCCATTCTGGCCACCTCCGCTGTCGCCTTCCAAGCGGTTCGGTATGCCGGTGCCGCCTACCTCATCTACCTCGGCATCCAAATGATCCGCCGCTCCGGACGCAACGAAGTCGCCGAGGCACCTCCACCGGCCGGCAACCCCTTCGTCCAAGGGGTTGTGACCGAAGCCCTAAACCCTAAAACAGCCATTTTCTTCCTCTCCTTCATCCCTCCTTTTGTCTCGGAGCCTTCCTTCGCCCAATTCGTCTTCCTCGGAGCCATTTCGGTCACCCTGAACACCGTCGCCGACCTGCTCGTCGTAGCCTTCGCCGCGCCGCTCGCTCGCAAATTAACGGGCACGTGGCACCGCCGCCAGCAACTCGCGACCGGCACCGGCATGGTCAGCCTGGGAAACTATGTCGCGGCTGATTGATCTCATCGACGTCGTCAAGGTACCCATGGCCATCACCCTCGGCATGGTCGAGGAACACCGCGCTGAGGGCCATGTCATTTACAGCATGGAGGCTCTCCCGGCCTATCACAATCCGATCGGCACCGTACACGGCGGCATCTATGGCGACCTCGCCGACATGGCCATGGGCATTGCCATGCTCACGACGCTCGGAGACGGCGAGGCGATGACCACCATCGAGCTAAAAATAAATTATTTTCGGCCGGTCATCACCGGTCGCATGGTCGCCGAAGCTCGCGTCATCCACCGCGGCCGCACCTCCGGCTTCATCGAATGTGACGTCCGCGACGGCCAGGGCCGCCTCGTCGCCAAGTCCTCGTCCACTTGCGTCCTCCTCACCGGCGACCGCGCCGCTCCCATCTTCGCCCGCTACGAATCCTAAACGATGCCCCTCTTCGCCGTTACCATCTTCGTCTCCGCTTTTCTCCTTTTCCAGATTCAACCCGTCATCAGCAAGGCCATCCTGCCCTGGTTCGGAGGAGCCGCCAACGTCTGGAACACTTGCATGTTGTTCTTTCAAGCCGCCCTGCTCGGCGGCTATACCTACGCCCATTGGCTCCAACGCCAACCCGCCGCTCGCCAAAAGCAGATCCACCTCGCCCTCCTCCTCCTTAGCGCCCTCACCCCGATCATGCCCCCCGAGGCGTGGAAGCCGAACGGCACCGAGGACCCGACCCTCCGCATCCTTCTCATCCTCGCCGGTACCATCGGCCTGCCCTACTTCATGCTCTCCACATCCAGCCCTCTCCTCCAAAGCTGGTATACCCGCGCCAGCGGCGGCGCCGTCCCCTGGCGTCTCTTTGCGCTCTCGAACACCGCGTCCCTTCTCGCCTTGCTCACCTACCCCCTGTTCGTCGAGCCCAAGTTCGCCGTCCCCCTCCAGGCTCGCCTCTGGGGCTTCGGCTACTTCGCCTTCGTCTCCCTTTGCGCTCTCGTCGCCTGGAAATTCGCCGACGCTAAGGAACCCGCCGTGCTCGAAGACGCCCCACCGCCCACCTGGACCCTCCGGAGCCTCTGGATCAGTCTCTCCGCCGTCGCCTCCGTTCTCCTGCTCGCTCTGACGAGCTATCTCACCCAAGACGTAGCCGCCATCCCCTTCCTCTGGGTGCTCCCCCTCGTTCTTTACCTCCTCACCTTTATCCTCTGCTTCGATACCGACCGCATCTACCACCGCTGGTTCTTCCTCCCTGCTCTGGTCGGCCTCTATATCTACTTCGCCCGGGTCCTCGACCGCGAAGGCGAAACCCTTACCGTCCTCCAGAGCATCGCCATCGTCTCCGCCACGCTTTTTGTGTCTTGTATGGTCTGCCATGGCGAACTCGCGCGCCTCAAGCCCCACCCCCGCTATCTAACTGGCTTCTACGTCTCCATGTCCCTGGGGGGAGCCATCGGCGGCCTCTTCGTCAGCCTTCTGGCTCCTGTTATCTTCAACACCTTCCACGAACTCCCCATCGGCCTCTTCCTGTGCTCCGCCCTGGCCATCGGAGTCCTCTACCGTTCCCAGCGCGAATGGTTTGAAAAGCGCATCGGTTTTGCCGCCCTAGTGCTCCTGCTGGGCGCTCAAGGCGCCTTCGGTTGGTGGCTCGTGCGCATCAAGCAGGAAGAGATTTCCCACGCGCCGGTCGCGGTCCGCAACTTCTACGGCCACCTCCACCTCAGCGTTGACCGCGACACCGAAGCACCCGGTGCCGCCAAAGCCCTGATCCACGGCATGATCAACCACGGGCAACAACTCCTCAATCCGGAACGCCGCATGATTCCGTCCAGCTACTTCTGCCGCGAAAGCGGGGCCGGCCGCGCCATCCTCACCCGAGAAGAAGGAGTGCCCCAAAAAATCGGCGTCCTCGGCCTCGGCTGCGGTGCTCTGCTCGGCTACGGCCGTAAAGGCGACACGTTCCGCCTCTATGAGATCAACCCGTACGTCTTCCAACTCGCCCGGCAATACTTTACGTTCCTGACCGAAACGCCCGCCACCACGCAGGAGATTCTGGGCGACGGGCGGCTCGCCCTGGAACGCGAAACGACCCCTCAAAACTTCGACGTTCTTTTTATGGACGCCTTCTCCGGAGACTCAATCCCCGTCCACCTCGTCACCCGCGAAGCCTTCGCCCTCTACTTCCGCAACATGAAGCCCTCCGGCATCCTGGTCATGAATATCACCAACCAATACCTCGATCTCAAACCCGTTATGGCCTCCGCCGCCCAGGCAGCCGGCAAAGTCGCCATCGAGATCGAAGATACCCCAACGGACGAAAACCCCGAGTGCTTCGACTCCAATTACGTCCTCATCCTGTCCAAGGAAGCTCTGGCGTCTTACCCCCATCTCCAGAAGCGCTCGAAGGTACTCTCCCCGGACCCCGCTTTCCGCGAATGGACCGACGCTTTCTCGAATCTGTTTGCGATCGTGCGACGATAACGAGACTGCCCGATGCTGCTCTACGCTCTTACCATCTTCCTCTCCTCGTTCCTGTTGTTTCAGGTTCAGCCGATCATCGCCAAAATGATCCTCCCGTGGTTCGGCGGCTCTGCAGCCGTCTGGAATACCTGCATGTTGTTCTTCCAGGCGACGCTGCTCGGTGGCTATACTTACGCCCATGTGCTGTTCGAGCGATTCCCGGCTAAACGGCAGGCCCAAGTTCACATCGGCCTTCTCGCCGTCAGCCTGCTGGCCCTGCCCATCCTTCCGAACGCCTCCTGGAAGCCGCGTGGCGACGAGAACCCAGCCTTACTCATCCTCGGCCTGCTCGCCGTCACGATCGGCCTGCCCTACTTTCTCCTCTCCACGACCGGCCCCCTCCTCCAAGCCTGGTACTCCCGCAACAACGCCGGCGCCGTTCCCTATCGCCTCTTCGCCCTCTCCAACGTCGCCTCCCTCCTGGCCCTCATATCCTACCCCGTCTTCGTAGAACCGCAACTCACGGTCGAAACCCAAGCCTGGATCTGGTCCGGCGTATTCGCCGCCTTCGTTCTCCTCTGCTCTAGCGTTGCGTGGCGCTCCCGCGGGGGAGTACACTACGTCGCCGAGGCTGAAGATGCCCCCGTCGCTCCTACCGTACGACTTCGCCTCCTTTGGATCGGCCTCGCCGCCGTCCCGTCCATCCTCCTCCTGACTGTCACGACGCACCTCACCCAGGACGTTGCCGCCATCCCGTTCCTCTGGATCCTCCCCCTCGTCCTCTACCTCCTCACCTTCATCCTCTGCTTTGAAACGGACAAGCTCTACTGGCGCTGGGTCTACGTCGCCCTCGCCGTTGCCTCCCTCGGCATGGCCGGCTGGTTCCAAGCCGAAGGGGCCCCCGACCTCTCCCTCGGCAAGAGCATCCTTGGCTATTCCGCGGCCATGTTCTTCTGCTCCATGGTTTGTCACGGCGAACTCGCCAGCCTAAAACCCCACCCTCGGTATCTCACTTCGTTCTACGTCTCCCTCTCGGTCGGCGGCGCCGTCGGCGGGCTCTTCGTTGGCCTCCTCGCGCCGACTTACTTCGACGCCTATTACGAATTTCCCATCGGCTGGCTCCTCGCCGGCGTGCTCGGCACCACTGCGATCGTCGTCCGCTACAGCGAGTTCTTCAAGTCGAAGAAAGGTTTCGCCATGGCCGTCGTCCTCGTCGCCGCCCTAGGCGGCTACGCCGGCTGGTGGATGCATGTCCAGCAGCGGCACATGAAAGGCTATCGCGTCGTGCAACGCAACTTCTACGGCATGCTCCGCATTGAAGACGAAGGCGACTTCAACGACAACACCCGCCTCCGCCAACTTCTTCACGGCGTCATTAACCACGGCCAGCAGTACCTCAATCCGTCCCGTCGAAAAGAAGCGACCACCTATTACTGCGCCGAGTCCGGAGCCGGCCAGGCCATCCTAACCCGCAAAGAGGGAGTGCCCCAAAAGGCCGGCGTCATCGGTCTCGGCTCCGGTACCCTGGCCAGCTATGGCCGCCCGGGCGACAACTACCAGATCTACGAGATCAACCCCCTCGTGATCCATCTCGCCCAAGCCGAATTCAGTTTCGTCCCGGACTCCGCCGCTCAAAAAGAGGTCCATCTCGGCGACGCCCGCCTCACGCTCGAACGCCAAGCACCCATGGCCTTCGACGTCCTCCTCGTCGACGCCTTCTCCGGTGACTCCGTCCCGGTCCATCTCCTTACGAAGGAAGCCTTCGCCCTCTACTTCCGCCACCTCAAACCGGATGGGATGCTCGCCGTCCACATCTCGAATAAATATCTCGAGCTCGAACCAGTCGTTACGGCCAACTCCGAAGCCATGGGGCTTGCCGCCGTTACCTTCGAGAATGAACGGGCCGAAGATGA
>JBKJLJ010000436.1:0-5908 GCA_046597015.1 Bryobacteraceae bacterium | reverse complement strand
CGGTATTATCCATGATGACGGTGCGGCTGCCATTTTTCAGGCTATCCTGACTTTCGCAGTTCGAGCTTAGAAACTGCAAAGTTTAGACGGTTTGGGGGTCTAACCCATCTGTTTGCAAAGAGGAAATTGATCGGCGCGCTGAGTGCAGACCTACCCACGATCAATGGCCCCGATTTTCTGGCATTCTGCTGCCATCGGGCATGTATTTACGTAGCCACAGATGAACCAAGGACGGCAAAGAACACCGCTATTTCAGCATCGTGAAGGCCCGCCGGCTCTCGTCGGGCAAGTCCGTTCAGAAGCGGTGTCTCTACGACGGGGCCGCGACTTTTTGTTCCATTTTCCCGGGCGACTTCTCCTGCACGGGTAGGCCGGTTTTCGCGGCGACCTTGCGTGCTAGGCGAGTCCGGTGACAGCAGCGACAGTCCGCTTCCATGCACATGAGGGCTGATGGTGCCTCTGTGACCAGCGCGGACACCGCTTCCATGGAGTGGGTCTGCGCCGGGAGAATTTCTCCTTCATATTTTTCAAACAGCCGCTCGTAGGCCGCCATGTCATCCAGTTCTGTCCGCCACCCTGACGGGATTCCTAGCTCGGGGAAGTGCAGATAGGTGATGCCTACATCCTGGCAGTGTCGCATTAAAGGAGCTCCGGTGGAATCCGAACCGGCGGGCAACGGGATTGCAGCGGACGCCAATGAGGCGCTTGATTCCCGAACGAAGGAGGAGGTCCAATAGCGCATCAAGCATTACACCTTCGTAGCCGACCGTGTAGACGGAGCACTGGGCGGTGGGCACGGTGGCGGCGCGATTCGATTCGTTCTTCGCGTTGGCGGTGTACCAGGGAAAGTCGCGATAGACGTCGGCGACCAAGCGCTCCGTCGGGACCCATCGGAACTCCCTCGAGAGCTGATCGATTTCGGAGAGAAAGCTTTTGTCCAGGGGGGCAGGAGGAGAGTTACGACCGACCTTGACGGTTGAATCCACGACGCTTAGCCAGCCATCGCGTTCCAGCGCGTTCAACTCGTGGCTCAGGGTGAACGAGTAAGGCCCGTGAAGATACGGAATGAAATTGTAAAGTCCGCCTTTGGATGCGACGTGCGAGCGCTGGCGAAGGAGAAACGCAAGCTTGACGAGCCGAAGCTTTGATACTTCGCCGCCTTCGTTTTCAATGAGCTGGAGGAGGGATTTCTGGCGGCTGATCATGTTCTGGTTGGTCCGATCATCTATTTCAGCCTAGACCAAATTTGTCTAGATGTGTTTCCGATCGAGCGGAGAAGGAGGTTAGTAGTCCCAGGTCTCGTGGCGAACCGGGAGCCGGTCGAGGATGTCTCGACGGAGTTGCCAGTTGGACATCAGGCGATCCATCAGGGCGGTGAAACTATAGTTGTGGGTTGGCTCGATGAGATGGGCCAGTTCGTGGCCGACGATATGCTCCAGTCAGTGCGGGGCGATGATGCACAATAATGGACAGTGACGCTTGAAACGCTCCAACTCGAAAAGCGACCCGCCATTCTGGCGCTGGCTCAGCTTCCTGGTGCTTCGAACGTGCGTGTTTTCGGATCGGTAGCCCGCCGTGAAAGTGGCCTCCACAGCGACATCGACTTCCTGGTAGAGCTTGCAGCCGGCCGTGATCTTTTCGATCTCGGTAGGCTGCAAACGGACCAATTAGCTCTTAGGAACCCGGGGCCTTTCAGGTAGAGTAGGTGCCGGTTTGGCCGCGGTCATACCTCAGAGTGGCGGAGAGTAATAGGAAGCTGAAAATATGGGCGGGCGGGCCACGCCGCACGCCCAGATAACTACTACCGGAATCCTGCGATTGCCCCAACGCACAGTTGAATTCCGATATCGGGGACTCCGACTTGACCACCCGCGACAAATCCAAAAGCTCCTGAACTCAGGCCGCCGATAAATTGGACTACAGAACCCGAAGCTCCAGGTCCTACACTGGCACTTACCGTTACAAAATTGCAGCTTCCGACAAAATCACTTGCAGAATCATATCGAAGAATGCTACTAGTCTTTCTCTTAATTCTCGAACCAACGCTTTTCATAGATTCAAATCCGATATCCAAGCCAATTGGCATTGCACTTAGGCCCACCGTTACACCCAGAAAGGTGAGCCTGTGTATCAATCCAGGCTGATCATCCGGCACAACCAAAAAATCTCCGGCCGACACCCCAAACAACGAAACAGAGAGACTAGCCGAACCCGACCCGACGAACTTCCATTTTGTAGGTACTTGGGGATCGAATTGTAATCCAGCAAATGAAGATGCCGATCTTCCGGTAATTGCGGATACTATCTTCGGGTCGGGTTGTCGTAAATTAGATAGATTATTGGGCAGTAAATTCTGCGATCTCAATAATGGAATCAATTTTTTCATTGTGCCTTTGCCTGGATCAATTCGTCCATCGGCTCTCAGCGCGTGTCTCTGTTGAAAATGCGTTATCGAACCAATGGTTTTTGTACCTGAAAGTCCGTCGACAACGAGTTTAGTCGCTGGTCCGCCATTATTCGTTGGAACGGAATTGAGAAGACGTTGAATAAGAATTACATCGTCACTTTTGTTTACTCCACCTTGACCGACAGAGCCGGACATCGAAACCTGAATCAGGTTTGAGGGATCGTCATTGAAAATGATCGGTATAGCCATTTGAATTCTCCTTGGATAACACTATGACATTTCGGCGCGTCTGGCGCAGTGACGAGGGCGGTAACCGTCGAGCAAATAGCAATCGCCGCAGGATTGGCCCGATGATGGGCGGGTTTCATGGGGTACCCTCTAGCTACAACAGCGCTCTTTTCACCAAAACTCCATCAAGAAAGCCAAATAAGGTTTTGGGACCCCGGATTGCCGTCAGCTAGAATAGGGCGTGGATATGTTGTGGGCTTGCACTTCCTTTCCTTTCTCAGACGATCAGCGGACGGAGTTCCTTTTTGGTTAACAGTGGTAACTGGCGCAAGGAAGCCGGCTCCGCAACTGCGAATCGTACCCCCTCTGGACCAGCGAACTGGGCCAAATCCCTTACCGTAGATAGAGAGCGACAGGGCAAAACCGGTGCCGTAACGCGCCCCATAATCCAGCCGCCGTATAAACTATAGACAGAGGCACTCACGACAAACAATCGACTGTTCGCAATGTGTAGCGCACCCAGTTGTCTGGATACAGTCATTGTTCAAGCTGCGACGGCCTGAAAGTAGTGTAGTCCGGCTTGCGCCGGGGGAGCGGTACCCCACGTGTGCTACCAACCACTCCTCGTTGTATTTTTCGATGAATTCGCCCCCTGCTTCCCGCACTATTGTCCGTTGCTGACCTGTCCGGTACTCCCCAACGGACGCGCCGCGGATAGCCCGGCGTCCGGCCCGGCGCCATTCACCGGGAAAGGTGCTTTCGCCGGATGGGAATTGGCGGTGTAGCAAGCGCTTCCCCCATCAAGCGCCCAATTGATGAGCCTGTGACGCACTCCGAACTGATCAAACCCCGCCGTATTGGTGAAAGTCACGACAAACGTTTTGCTCGTCCGCGTTTCGACAACGGCAGAGCCAGCGACACCGCCGGAGGAGCCCCCGCCACCTGCTTCGATACCGCGCGACGTCCCAAGAACCGCATGTGCCTCGTTGTTCTCCGCTCTATCCACACCAAACAGCGAAAAGGACAAGAAACTCGGTCAATCCGCCTATCTTGTGTCTCCGGTTGTTGACACCTTCCGCGTTTGCGGAAAGGAGACGGGCCTGCGACTCAGCGGCAGACGAGTTCAAGCTGCATGTCGCTTGCGTACTGAACCAGCAACGTGACCGTTACCCGGTTCGGCCAGCCGGTACCTGAGCGGACATCCCATGCCAGCAAGTCCCCAGGCTTCCCAAGGTCGGCCTCCTCCGGCTCCTCTTTTACGGCCCCCACTCGTTCGAACCACGCATTGCCAGCCGAGTCCGTTACGCGCACCGTTACGAACCCCGCACCCGGAACCCTTGCGCTGATCCGCAAGGCACCTCCCGCCGGCAATTCCAGGCCAGTGAGCTGCTTGCTCTGTATAGCCATGGAGGCGTGATCCTCAGCGGCACCCTCGGCAATCCACTGTCGAATCAAAGCCATCTCCCGGCCGGAGAGCGGCTTACCCCCGATCGGCATGCGCCGCTGGGCACCCCGGCGTCCATCGAGGAAAAGAGTCAGCAGGCTGGCATCGGGATCGCCCGGCACCACCAGCCGGCCTAAGTTACCGCCCGCTAGAAGCGAGCCATACGTACGCGTACTCAACCCTCCGGCTTCCCCATGACATCCGTGGCAGCGCATCGCCAGTATCGGCGCCACATCTCGGCTATAGCTGACCGCCGCCAACCAGAACGTAAACAGTAGCATCAGAAATAGATCTTCAGTGCCAGCTGCACTTGGCGCGAGGTGCGTTGGTAGATGGATGGGCTTCCCGCGCTCGTGATTCGCGCCACACCCGCAAAGCCGATGCTCGCGCTCGGATTATTGAACTGCGGAGTATTCAGTACGTTGAAGGCTTCGCTTCGGAACTCCACGCGGCGGCTCTCGCCGAACGGGAATGCCTTGAAAAGAGACAGATCGATCTGCCTGGTGCCCGGCCCTCGCAGGATGTTTCGTCCCGAATTGCCAAACGTATAGAGTCCCGGAGATACGAACGCCGCGGCATCGAACCAGCGCTCGATCGTGCGTGCGCCCGGATCGAGGTTGCCATCGGAAATACGATTGGGAAACTGCGAGCCTGAACCGGTATTCAACTGGTTTGTCTGCATTGTGGGTGTAAACGGCAGCCCGGTCAAGAACGTAGCGATATTGTTCAGCTGCCATCCCCCGATGACCCAGTTGGCCGGACGGCTCGCCGTGGATAGCCAACGCCTTCCCTTTCCGAGAGGCAGTTCATAGGTCCCACTCAGCACCAGCTTATGCCGTACATCGAAGGTGGAACTGCCGCGCTGCAGTGCGATGTTGCGCGGATTCTGAATGGGGCTGTTGCTGGACTCGCCGCTTGTGTTGTCAATGCTGTGGCCCCAGGTGTGCGCGATCGAGAGCCGTGCGCTGCCCATGCGGCGGTCCAACGTGGTCTGCAGGGAGTTGTAAGTCGAATTGCCCCAGGGCGCCACGCCGATCGCGTCGCTCAGATTCGGATAGGGCCGGCGGCTGACCACCGTGCCCGGACCCGGGACGGCAAGATTGATATTCAAGCCCACCAGATCGACATAGGTTCCCTTCGCGCCCACATACGCGACCGAAACGACGAGGTTGGCTGGCAGTTCCCGCTGGAGGTTCAGATTCCACTCATACATCGTCGACGTATGGGCATCCTGCGGCCAGTAGTAGAAGCCAGTACCCGCGATTGGCCAGCGTTCCGGGCGTTCGGCCGGGAAACCGGCCGAGATAGGACGCGCCGTGGCGAAGTTGTTCTGGTCGTTGGTCTGGAGCAGCGTTCCACTAAACGGAGCATTCTTCGCCATCGAGTTGCCGGAGGTCACTGTCTTGAAGCTATAGAATATACCCCCGCCTGCCCGCAGGACGGTCTTCGGCGTAATGGTGTAGGCGAATCCAGCGCGGGGAGCCAGTTGCCAGGGCCGATTGCGTTGGATGCTACGGCCCGGGAAGGGAGCGGTACCGACAGGAATGAGATTGCCGCCCCCTTCCGGGACAAACCCGGCCAGCCGGTCGTGACGTTCCTTCCATGGCGTGATGGAATCATTTCGCAGGCCAATATTCACCGAGAGCTTGGAGTTCACACGCCAGTTATCCTGGACGAACCAACTGTGATAAAAGCGCATGAGGCTGAAGAACTTGGTTGCGTCATAGCGGGAGTTGATCGGCCGCCCAAACAGAAAATCGGCCAAGCCGAAGTTGGCGTAGTTGCCGTTGAAGGTGAACGCGCCCGAAGGAGCCCCCGGAGAATGGAAG
>JBKJLJ010000399.1:0-2651 GCA_046597015.1 Bryobacteraceae bacterium | reverse complement strand
GTGAAAGAACGCTCCGAACTGCGCGCCAATGAGCTGCGTGGCAAGATCAGTCACTTTTTGCGTCAGCGCTTGTGTGTCGAGTTCCGCGGCAAGAACCGGACCAACCCGATTGAGCAGCTCCGCCGTGAAGCGGGCCTGCTTCTGCGACTCCAGGAGCGCTCGCTCGTCCGTGATGTCCGTATGCACGCCAACCCATTCAGAGATGACGCCTGCGCCATCGAAAACCGGAACGGCCCGAACGGAGAATAGCCGGTAGACTCCGTCGTGACGCCTCACGCGATGCTCGAAGACGAACATCCGGCGCTCGACCACCGCTTGGTTCCAAGCGCCGATCGTAGGGATTGCGTCCTCCGGATGCAATGCTTCGGCCCAGCCGTAACCCCGGTACTCTTCGTAGCTTTGGCCTGTAAACCCTGCCCACCCCGGTTGCTCTCCATCCATCTGACCCTGCGCGTCGTTGGTCCAGAGGAGACTCGAAACGGCACTCACGGCAGCACGGAAGCGGGCTTCGCTGGCGCGCAGTGCTTCTTGAGCGCACTTCCCGTCCGTGATGTCGCGGGTGGCGGAGAGTGCCCCGATCACGATGTTTTTCTCATTCTGGAGAGGCACCACTCGTGTCTCGAAGGTGCGGCGCACTCCGGTCAGGCCTGTGATCGCGAACTCGAGCGTGCCCCCCTCGCCCCCGCTAAAAACGCTCTCGTTTACCGAACGAAACGCGTCCCGGCAGCCCTCCTCAACGAGCGGATAGACGCAGCTGCCAATCACCTGTTCGGCGTTTTCCGCTCCAATCATCTGGAGGCCCGCCTTGTTGATCTCCAGGAGCTCTCCCTTTGCCCCGAGAACCTTGATGCACTCAGGCATTGATTCGAGCACCGCCTGCTGGTAGCGTTCGCGGGCCGCGAACTGACGGCGCTGCTCGTCGAGCATCTGCTCCAGATGCTTCCGTTCGGTGATATCACGGGCAATCTTCGACGCTCCTACAATCTGGCCGGCCGCGTTCCGGACTGGCGATATTGTCAGAGAAATCGTGAGCACCCGCCCATCTTTCGTTTGCCGCTTCGTTTCGTAGTGATCAATTCGTTCCCCCTCCCGGATACGCGCGAGGATGTCAGGAATCTCTTCCACTCGCTCGGGCACCGCGAGGACGGCGATCGAATTACCGATCATCTCCTCCGCCGTATAACCGAACATGCGCTCCGCACCGCGGTTCCAGCTTCGGATGATGCCATCTAGATCCTTGCTGATAATGGCGTCGTCAGAAGACTCGACAATGGCGACAAGCAGCGCTTCCCCTTCGAACGCAAACGGAAGATGGCCGTTCGTGGTCGGGGTCGTTTCGGGAGCGGCGGTCCCGCTACGGCTCTGGGGATGGTCCATACTGTCCACTTCTATTTCACGCAGAGGTCAGAGTGCCCGAGCAGAGCCTTCCTAGGGTCCCGCCAAGATCGTTTTAATTGTAGGATATACCTGCCGCCACCGCCACTTTGACGACTCGTCCGCTGATCCGTTTGTTACCCTGTTCCTGGTCGGAGCGCGAGGGTCCGAAGGAGCGACGTGTCCCGAAGCCGAGAGGGCTGCGCAGACTCCTTTGGAAGTTGTTGCCGGAGGGTTCCGCCGTGTTTCCTTGGTGCCCCGGTGCCATAGGAGCTACGAGGAAGGAGTCTTTTGGCCTCGGCCGCTCTTATCCCGGTCGGGCCCGTCTCCATCACCGGAGAATACTTCCGGGTCATGTTATCTGGAGGTCGTTCATCGAAATACGGCGTTCGTCAACGCGCTCCACTCCGGTCGTTGGAGTCGACGATGAGATCCGCTCTGCGGGGCGATATTCCAGCTGATTCGGAGCCGGGCCGCTAACAGAGGCTTCGCTCGACCGACGGCCAACGGCTCTTCTGAAATGCTCCTCGGCGACGGCTAGACTGCGGATCTTCCTACGTCTCACTCGGAAACAAATCGTACTACGCTACGTAAGGTTCCCCAAAGGCCCCCATGGATAGCGCAATTCTGACCCTCGCTCTTCCTCGCATGATAAAGGACCGCATAGCAAGCTCGCCGCGCTCATCAGCCGAGGATTTCGCGGAGGCCAGGGGAGAGACAGTAACCTCGGCGATCGGCCACCTCTCGCCGCAGAGCAGGAAAGGAATCAGCTAAAACCAGTAGAACGTGATCAGGTTCGAGGAAACACAAACGCACTGCGACTCGGTAACCATACTCCTTGCTGAAGATAACGCAGCCGACATCATGCTCGTCCGCGAAGCCTTGCGGCAGCATCAAATTGCTTGCGCTCTTACTGTCATCAAGGACGGAGCCGAGATGATAGCTCTTCTCGATAGCCTAGACAACTACCCCAAGCTGCATGATTTTGACCTCGTTCTACTGGATATGCATCTCCCTAAACACGACGGAGATCAGATCTTGAAGAAACTCCGTTCTACCGAACACTACGCACTGACACCGGTAATTATCATGACTGCATCGTTATCACCGCAGGACCGGGCGAAGACGGACAAACTCGCAGCGCTCCACTATTGCAACAAGCCTGCGAACCTAACCGATTTCATGAAGCTGGGCGTTCTCATTGGCGAGATTCTGCAAAAGAAAAAACAAGACGACCGCATGGAAGGTGGTGAACTACGACCCGAGGCTCTTGCATG
>JBKJLJ010001026.1:0-7433 GCA_046597015.1 Bryobacteraceae bacterium | reverse complement strand
CCCCGCATGGGCCCCCAACTCTTCCGCGGCCTCGCTCACCGTCCCCCACGCCCCCAACTCCCCCGCCCAATCCCTCACGGCACCATCGCCCGATGCCGCTCCAACTCCGCCGCATACTTCCTCTCCCCCGCCAAATTCGTAAACTCCCGCGCATCCTTCCGATGGTCATAAAGCTCCTCCGCCGTCTCCCCTTCGCTCTTCCACCGGATGTACCGAAAATCCGCCGTCCGCACCGCCCGCCCGTCCACCTTCGGCGTTGTTAACTGCGTCCGCGCCATACTCTTATGCACCCTTCTCGGGTCATCCAGCAAAGGCTGCATCGTCTTTCCCTCCAAATTTGCCGGCCCCACCAGCCCACAAAGCCCCGCCACCGTCGGGTAGATATCCACCAGCTCTACCAGCGCCTTGCACCCCTGTCCCCGCGCCCTCCGCCCCGGCGCGGAAATCACGAGCGGCACCTTCGCCGATTCTTCCATCAGGCTCCGTTTCTGCCAGAACGTATGTTCCCCCAGGTGCCAACCGTGGTCTCCTTGAAACACGATCACGGTATTCTCCCGCAGCCCCAGCTTGTCCAGCGTCCCTAAAACCCGTCCCAACTGCGCGTCCATAAACGAGATCGCCGCATAGTACCCCCGCAGCGCTTCCATCTGTTGGTCTTCGTTCATCTTCATATTCCCGGCCGTATTGCCGAGCGTCCTGGCCACCACGGCCGGAATATCGTCCAGGTCATTCGCCCGTTTCTCCGCCAGCCTGATTTTGGCCAGCGGATATTTATCAAAATACTCGCTCGGCGCCACGAACGGAACATGCGGCCTGACGAAGCCCAAGCCCAGGAAGAAAGGTTCATTCCGATGCTTTTCTAAATGTCCAATGGCCCGATTAGCGGCATCGAAGTCCGCCTGTTCGCTAGCGTCGGGAGTTTTCACGTACTGCATTCCCACCCCGGCCGCGATGTGCGGAGTCAGGTTTTTCCCCTCTCCTTTCGAAAACTGCTCTTTCCCCTGCGGGCTCCCGTTATGAGTCCAGCTAGCGGAGTCCTGCCACTTATCGGTCCCGACGGTCCCTGGCACGCCCATATGGAACATCTTGCCTTCCCGGATCGCCTGGTAGCCATTATTTTTGAACAGTTGCGGCAGGGTCACGTGGTCCGGCAGAAACTCCCGGAAGTCCGGGCCATTCGTCAGGACGCGGGTAGTATCCGGCCGCAGTCCGGTTAAGAAGCTAGCCCGCGAGGGAGCGCAGAGGGCGTACTGGCAGTAGGCCCGATCGAACCGAACGCCACGCGCTGCGACCGAGTTGATATGGGGAGACTGGACGAGGGGATGGCCATAGCATCTGAGAGCGGTGGAGGTAAGGTCATCGGAGACGACGAACAGCACATTCAAAGGCCGTTTCGGAGCGGCGACCGCTCCCAGAGCGGTGGCTAAAAAGCTTCTGCGGTACATGGGAAAAACGATATCACGGCTGAGTCTGCAGCCGTTGTTGTCGGTGCATTATTGTCCGTCGGCGTCATGCGTCATCCACCCAGCGCCTGTAGCGGCTGGGGGGGCATAATGGTCCGTCGGCGCCATCACCCCAGCACCGAACCGCGCGCGTCAGCAAGCGGACCATAAAAACGGTTCAGCCAGCCTAGGCCGTCGCTTCGTCCACCCAGCACCGAACCGCGCGCGTCAGCAAGCGGACCGAAGAAGGGTCCAGCCAGCATCGGCCTCCGTTGCGCATTAAGTTTCCAGTCCGTCCCAACCCACCCAATTCGCCCTAAGGAAAGTCGTATAACCGCCGCCCAGCATCAATACTCACGACGGCTAGGCCGGCCACTTCTTCGCTTGGTTGGGAAGCGGTATCCCTTGATCTCTCGCGACAGAATTTCGGTGACGGCCAGAATATCTCCCCGGTCAGCTCAGACAGCTTCCATCACTTGGCCAGTTCATGGAGCGCATTCCGGTAGCGACTGACAATGTCCTCCGCTTTGTCCATCTTCAGCTCCAATGCAGAATCGTGCGGGCTGAGCCGATAGCTGCCATCCAAAGTTTCCGTCAGGAACAACGATTCGCCGTCCTTGGTACGGAGGCGATCGATCACTTCCTTGGGTAAGACCACACCCAACGAATTCCCAAATTTGCGGACCTTCAGCTCGATCATTGCAGTATCCCCTCCTAATAACCATTGTAAGAACACATCGAACAAGTCGGCAGCCTCGATGCCAACGGAGCGTGTGCCTACCCGGGGCAGTGGGGCGACTACCAGAGCAGCCTAAACGCGGTAAAAAACGTGAGTTCGGCCGCGCCCCCTTCATCAAACCCGAACGCAAGCGGTGCGGTGAGCCTATTAGCACCAAGCCTGATCAGCCCGAACGTCCCCGCTGCGAGCGAGTCGATATGGGGACGATAGGAAGTAGTCAGCGCCCCGCCAGTCTCGAACACCTAAATCCAGCCAACCGCCCACTTGCCAACCACCCAACTTCCCACCAACCCGCCAACCGCCCAAGTTAGTTCAGCAAGTCGATGGCATTTCGAGACATAATGATTGCCTAATCTACATTTACATAGGGACCGACCCCCGCTATCACCGGGGAGCTTTATAACAAATGGACGTTTTCTCGCTTTCAGATGACATCACGGATCAATACAGCCGATTCGCCCGCTCTTTCACCACCATCCGATCGGCGGAACTGAAAAAAAAGTTGATAAACTCTACGCCAATCGGCAGTTCTGGCCTGCACCCCTCCTCCAGTTAAACCCCCACTATGAAGCCAGTGGCTCGGTTCGGGAACTCGTTAGCCCGAAAGGCCTTTCCTCCGAATGCGCCGATGTTTTTTTCGATCCCCGTGCGAAAGTCGGCGAAGCCGATCCGTCGTTAAAGCTGCGAAAACATCAAGCGCAAGCCATTGGCTTGGCGCTGAACGGGAAGAGTTTCGTCGTCACCACCGGAACCGGATCGGGTAAGTCCATGTGCTTCTTCATCCCGATTGTCGACGCCGTGATTAAGGCCAAAAAGGCCGGGGAAAGTGCGCGCACCCGAGCAATCATCATCTATCCGATGAATGCGTTGGCCAATAGCCAAGTCGAGGAACTCAAGAAATTTCTGAGCGGCCGAAATCTTCCGTATCCTGTAACGTTCGGAAGGTATACCGGGCAGGAAAGCTCTACTGAGCGAACGGCAATCATGAATGATCCGCCAGATATCCTCCTGACCAATTTCATGATGTTGGAACTGCTCATGACCCGGCAATCGGATCTCGACCGTCAGGTAATTGACAACTGTCGGGGACTGCGGTTCATGGTGCTGGACGAGTTACACACCTATCGCGGGCGACAGGGCGCGGATGTAGCGATGCTGATGCGCAGGTTGCGCTCCCGAGTTGCGGATCCGCAGAGGCTGCCGATTTGCATCGGAACGTCGGCGACCATGGCCACCGAAGAAGAAGGGCACGACCGGGAACAAATGGTTGCCGATGTCGCGTCGAAGCTGTTTGGAACGTCCATCACGCGGGATAGCATTGTCACGGAGACGCTGCGCCGGGCCACCGATCGGCAGCGCTCCGCCGATGAGGGACTTCCTGGCCTCGGTGAGGCGGTCCGCAGAGCCACTAGCGAAGCATGTTATCAAGGCATGTCTAACCTCGACATAGCGTTTGACGAACTCGCAATTTGGGTGGAGACGCGACTGGGGTTGGCCGATGTCCAAAAGAAACCCCGGCGAGCGAAACCCCAGTCCTTGTTGACCGCCGCTGACATACTGGCACGAGACTCCGGCGTGGATGCGGCGACCTGCGCGCTCGCCCTCAAAAACGCGCTGTTGGCATTCTCGCTGTCCGAGTCCGACCGAGGCGCTCCGGGTGGCGGAAGCGAGCCGCAATTCGCCTTTAAACTACATCAATTCTTCTCCGGAGCGGGGCGTCTCTATACGACTCTGGACGCCGCCGGTGTACGAACCGTGACCTTTGACGGTCAGATTTTTGACCCCCAGCATCCCACAAAACGGCTGTACAGCACGCATTTTTGTCGGAACTGCGGACAGGAACATCATCCCGTCTTGCTCATTGATGAATACGGGGAACAGCGATTCGAAAAACGGGAAATCGACGACGTTCCCGACGCTGAGGACGAGGATACCGAGAGCGGGTCAGAGCGCTGGGGCTTCCTAATGCCAGAGCCGGTCGATGGCCCATTTGCATTTACGGGCGCAGACGAGACGTATCCCGAGACGTGGTTGGAGGCGACCGCGTCAGGCGGTGTTCGGTTGAAAGCGAACTACCGAAAGAACAAGGCGGAACTGGTGGCGGTCCACCCGGACGGCAAGTGCGGCCCCGGCGGACGCCGGGCGTGGTTCCTGCCGCGGCGATTTCGCTTCTGTCCGGCGTGCGGGGAATTCCACAGTGACCCGGCCCGGGATATCAACCGTTTGGCCTCGCTGAGTGCCGAAGGCCGCAGTTCCGCGACGACAATCATCGTCACGGAGGTGCTCCGCTGGATGCACGCCAAGGACCGAGGCATAGATCCCCTCACCCGGAAACTCTTGGCCTTTACCGATAATCGGCAGGATGCTGCGCTGCAGGCGGGCCACTTCAATGATTTCATCTTCGTTACACTCTTTCGCGGGTCTATCCTCTCAGTTCTGAACGGCGCTGGACCCGCTGGAATTCAGGAAGATCAGGTAGGTCAGGCCATTCAAAAAGCCTTGGGGTTTGTCGCCTCGAAGTTAACCCGGCGCCCGGAGTGGTTAGTCGAGCCAGACCTCAAAGGTGCCAACCTCTTGTCGGCGGAGAGAACGATTCGGGAAGCCTTCATTCATCGGTTCTGGATCGACCAGCGCCGAGGATGGCGGTATACAAATCCGAACCTGGAGCAACTAGGCTTAATTGGAGTCGAGTACGTCTCCTTGGACGAGCTCGTGGCCGATGACTCTGCGTTTAGCGCCGAGCCCCTCCTGGCGGTGGCTACGCCCGCAGAGCGACGTGCCGCGTTGATTGTACTGCTCGATGTGATGCGGAAAGCCTTGGCCGTCGAATGCGACGCGCTAGACCCCGTGAAGATTGAAAGCTTGACTGGGCGCATGCGGGGAGTCATTAAGTCGCCCTGGGCCATCGACGAAAATCGAGCTCTGGCCGCCACCACCTATCTGCTCCAGCCTCCGTCCCGCAAAGAAATCAGCCCGCAGGATGAAGCGCTTCTGGTTCGTGGCTCGCCGAGTAGCGCCGCCGGGAAGGAACTCCGGCTGCTGACCTACGGCGGAGTCCGGCCGAATACCGCCCAGTTAGCCAAGATCATGCTGGGCCTCTTGAAGGCGGCCAAGGGGTACGGAATCGCGACCACCGTGGAATCCCCGTTTGGGGGCGAAGGGTGGCGATTGGTCCCGTCGGCGATCATCTTCAAAGGCCGGACCCCCCTGCCCACTGAGAAGTCCAATCCATTCTTCCGGGATCTCTACACCTGCATTGCCGGCCTGCTGGCCAACGACGGAGAAGCGCTCTTCGGGTTTGAGGGGCGAGAGCATACCGCACAAGTCGAACCGGAACTGCGGGAGCTACGCGAAGCACGCTTCCGTCACGGGCCCGATGACCAAAAAACGCTCCGGGATAAAGAGGAGCGCTTGCGAGAGTTACGGGAGGACAGCCGGTTCCTCCCGTCCTTATTCTGTTCGCCCACCATGGAGCTCGGTGTTGATATCTCGTCGATGAACGTGGTCTACATGCGAAATATTCCACCAACGCCGGCGAACTACGCGCAGCGCAGCGGCCGTGCCGGTCGCAGTGGCCAGGCGGCGTTGATCTTTGCCTATTGCTCGGCGCAAAGTCCCCACGATCAGTACTTCTTCCAGCGGCCGAGCAACATGGTAGATGGAGTGGTGTTGCCGCCCACGATCGACCTGAAAAACCCCGATTTGGTGTGGAGTCACCTCCACGCAGAGTGGTTGGCGGCGACCGGCGTCCCGTTGTCCTCCTCCATCTCGGAAAACCTGGAGATGAACGACCCCGGGCGACCGCTGCTCCCCGGGCATTGGCAGCGGATCACCGGAAGTGACGCGAAAGAATGCAGTACGAAGCGAGTGGGGCGGCTCCTGGAAACGTTGGCAGTGGACTACGATGGCGATGAACCAGAATGGTTCGACGATGTAGACCGGATCAAGGCCCACATAGTCGCGAACGCTCCCTTCATCTTTGGCAAAACGTTTGACCGTTGGCGAGACCTGCTGGCCGCTGCGGAACGGCAGCGAGACGACGCGGCGGCCACCCTGCGGGACTATTCCATCTCCGCGCAAGAACGGCGCGCCGCTGAAGGCCGCCAAGCGGCGGGAAACACGCAGATCAGCCTGCTGCTGCGCGGCGCGGAAGGGCAGGGCGCGGACTTCTACGTTTACCGTTACCTGGCAACGGAAGGATTCCTGCCCGGCTATAACTTCCCCCGTCTACCGTTGATGGCCTTTATCCCCGGCGGGCAAAATGGCAAAGGGCAGCGGTATATTCAGCGCGCCCGATTCCTGGCCATATCCGAGTTTGGGCCACGGAGTCTGGTGTATCACGAAGGGCGTGCCTACCGTGTCGACCGCGCACTGTTGAAAGAAGCCGGGGCGGGCACCGACGGAATGCTGGCGACCTTCAGCACCACGATTTGCCCGGTGTGCGGAGCCGCACACGACGGGGAAGCACCCGAAAACTGCCATGTCTGCCGAAACCCGTTAAGCGGCGGGCACATCACCCGGGCCTTGTACCGGATTGAGAACGTGGGAACCAGAGCCGTCGAGCGGATTACCGCCAACGATGAAGAGCGCCAGCGGCAGGGTTTCGACATCCAGACGACGTTCTCCTTCTTCGGCGCCACCGACATCCATCAACGGCAGTTAAGGGATGACTCCGGCGAAATTCTTTCGGCGGAATTTGCGCCCGCCGCCCTCGTCCGGCGCATCAACCGGGGTTTGCGGCGACGCAAAGATGAGCACTCGGTTGGATTCCTCATCGATCCCCGGAGCGGCTATTGGACGACCGACGAGAACAAACCGGCTGAAGAAGGAGCCGCCCCGACCAAGATCCGCCAACGGATTACCCCCGTGGTGGAAGATCGGAAGAATGCGCTCCTCTTGCGGTTTCCGCCAACCTGGCTGGCAAAGTTGGGGACATCCGCCGAGTCCATTGTTGCCACCATTCAGTACGCGCTCTTGCGCGGTTTGCAGGGGCACTATCAGCTGGAAGAAGGGGAAGTGCTGGTCGAGCCCACCCCCAACCGCGACGAACGGCGGGCCCTACTGTTCTATGAGGCGGCGGAAGGCGGCGCCGGGGCTTTATCGCGGCTGATCGAAGACCCTGGTGAATTCCGCAGTATCGCCGTACGGGCCCTGGAGACGATGCACTACGAACCCGGCAGCTTCGCCGCTGCCATCCAAAACGGTGCGGACGCGCTTGTGGGAACGCAAAATACCCGTTGCGTAGCTGGATG
>JBKJLJ010000826.1:0-4588 GCA_046597015.1 Bryobacteraceae bacterium | reverse complement strand
TGTTCAGCCCGCGCCCGACGACGCCTTCCTTGCCAGCAGGCGGACGTACTGGGAGGGCAACGGCCAAATCACGCGGCGGGTGCGCGTGGGCTCTTGAGGCCGGTCTGTTGGAACGGTTGCAGCCGGAGCGTGGCGACCGCGGCGTTAGAATTGCTACAGGAGAGTAAGCTACTATGCCGCAGTTTATTATCGAACGGGAAATAGCCGGAGCATCCAAGCTTAGCGAGGCCGAAATCCGGGAAGGCTCGCTGAAGTCGCTGGAAGTGCTGCAAGAACTTGGGCCCGAAATCCGTTGGCTGCACAGCTACGTGACGGACGACAAGATCTACTGTATCTACTACGCTCCGGATATCGAGACGATCAGGAGACATGGTGCGCTATCGGGCTTTCCTGTGGATCGAGTGTCGGCGGTTCGCCGGATGGTGGATCCGGTTAATTTCCAATAGCCACGGCGAGCGATTGCGGCGAGCCGACCGCAAACGCAAGAGCGTCGATGGCACTTAAACGCCAGCCGGAGTCGTGTGCCGCCAACGCGGCGGCCGCCTCGCAGTGAGCCCGTGCCGTTTGCAGGCGTCGATTCAAGTCATCCTTCTCGAAGTAGCTGGAAGGTACCGCGGTTCTCGATCGCAGCGATTCCGCCGCCGCCGCCAAGGTGAGCGATCGGACAAACTGATCCCGCGCCACCGCCAGACAAGCGAAGCCTTCGAAAACTTTCGCTAATCCGCCATTGTGCCGCAAAGCGGAAAAGACCGCCGCCGCCTGCTGCAGCCATCCGTGTGCTGCCTCCGGCTCGCGGGCGTCCATTGCGGTGTAGGCGAGATCCACAAGTGTCTGCCCCTCGCCCCAGCGGACTTCTAAACGCCGGAACAGTTCCAATGCTTGCAAATGGAAATTGGCGGCCTCGGCGAAACTGCCGGATTTGGCTGCCGCATCCCCCAGTTGATTGAAGCAGCGTGCCACTCCTTCGGCTTGCCCGGACGACGCGAAACCCCGCATCGCCTGGTGCAGCAAGGCGCGGGATGCCGCAGTGTCGCCTTTCCGGTTTGCGACGCGGGCCAGATTCGAGAGCGCGCCGGCGGCCTGCAGGTGCATCTCTAGTTTGCAATAGGCCTGGAATGCTTGCTGGTACATTTCCGCCGCCGCATCCAGATTTCCTGCCGCATTCAGGTAGGTGGTGCCCAACATGTCCAGTTGAATCGCCACCCCCCTTTCATCGCCGAGTTGCTGAAACATTCGCAGGGCTGCTTGGTAGCCAGCGACGTGCCCGTTTGTACCCAGGATTGGGAATGAGGCAGCCCGATTCAACGCGGAAGCCAACAATGGGGAAGGATCGGAACCCTCATTCATACGAATCGCCGTATCGAGGCAACTGCGGCCTTCCGTGAAAAGTTCCTTCTCGCGCCAAAACCAGAACAGGCCGTGCGCCAACCGCAGCACCCACTCCTTGTTTCCCTCGGCAACCAGGCACTGAAACGCCGCACGAATATTGTCATGTTCCTGGACGCAGAGATTCATCCAGCGCTCGTGGTCCTGGCGCGTAGGCTCGCTCGCCATTTCCTCGGCGATAACGACGAAGTAGGCGGCGTGGGCGCGGCAGACCGATTTCCTCTCGCCGGAATCGGTTAATCGCTCGCCCGCATACTCCCTGATCGTCTCCAGCATCGCAAAGCGCATTTCCGGAATCGGACCGGGAATGCGTACCAGCAGACTCTTTTCCGCCAGTGACGAAAGCGCTTCCGTAACCTCCATTTCCAGATCGCCCCCTGTGTTGCAAACGGCCTCGGCACCCTCGGCTGAACAACCGCCCGCAAATACCGACAGACGCCGGAAAAGTATCCTCTCGCTTTCAGTGAGAAGTTGAAAGCTCCAGTCGATCGTTTTGCGGAGCGTCTGCTGACGTAGCGGCACTCCTTCGGGCCCGCCGGTTAGCAGACGGAGACTGTGCTTAAGTCGCGCCAGGAGCATCGCGGGCGCCAAGCTCTTCGCGCGGGCCGCAGCCAGTTCGATCGCCAGCGGAAGTCCATCCAGCCGGGCACAACTCTCCGCGACGGCCCTGGCGTTGTCCTTGGTCAAGGCAAAGCCCACGTCTGCCGCACTTGCCCTTTCGATGAATAGACACACGGCCGGATTGGCTGATAGTTCGGGTAGCGGCGGAAGGGGATCCAGGCTGGGTGCAAGAAATGAAAGTACGGGATATTGCCGCTCCCCGTAGACACGCAGGACAGCTCGGCTGGTGACCAGAATGCGGAGGAACTGTGTGGATTCGAGCAACCGGACCAAGGCGTGGCCGGCTGAGAGGACGTGCTCAAAATTGTCCGCGACCAAGAGGGCCGGCGCGTGCATTCCAAAGTGAAGGTGCTCGGCCAGCGCATCCAGCAACGGGGAATCACCCGTATGCCGCATCCCCAGGACCCGGGACAGTTCATGCACCACCAGGGCTTCCCCGGAGAGGGGCGCCAAGGCCGCGAAGAGCACACCTCCTGGAAACTCCCCGGCCACTTGGGCAGCCGCCGCGATTGCGAGCCGCGTCTTTCCGCAGCCTCCCGCGCCGGTCAATGTTAGCAGGCGGCAGCCCTCGCTCCGCAGGAGAGAAGTCACTTCGGCCACCTCCCGCTCCCGTCCAATCAACCGTGTGAGCGGAACGGGCAACCAGCTTTTCCCCATTTCGGCAGGCCTGGAAGCGGCTGGCTGGGGGACGTTCCTTATTGAAGTACCGAAGGCAATCGTGTACCCACCCTTTGGTATTGCAATGCGAAGATCGTCGAACTGCCCTGGGCCGCCGTAGTATGCTTGCAGACGGGAGCGCAACCGTCTTGCCTGCACCCGGACTATCGTGTCTGTCGAAGGATCGAAGTTCACATTCCGGCCAAAAACCGCTACCCCCACCGCGTATTCCTTCAACTCGCCTCGATTATTCGCGAGCGTCTGATCCACCAGATACCGCAGCATCCGGCTCAGTACCGGTGCCTTGGCAAAGATCTGGCTGGTCAATATCCGCTGGAGTTGGCCGTTAAGTTGTTCGCCAGATGGAGTGTGGACAGAATCGTTCATAGCATCCCGCGCTGGCAAGCATATCTGATTGCGGACCGCGATAACTGGGGGTGTTCCAAGTGACGTCAACCGCGGTCGCGACATTCCGACCAGTGATGGAAATGAGTGCAATGTTACGCCAGGCGGCATTGCAGCCCCGCCATCCACCTACTTAACCCGTCCGCGTCCGCGAGCGTTGGCACGGAGGGAGTTGTCGACGAATCTCTACTCGGTTCCGCTCCGGGAAGGCGTTACAGTACAGGAGCGAACGCATGCTGGCTACATCGAGTTCTGGGATGGCGGCGAGTGTGTGGCTCGCCATGAGCCATTTTTTATCCAGCAACAATTAGATCTCCTGGTCGCGTTGACTCACAGCTTTTGCTACCGACGCGCACCCGATCAGTGACAGAGCGTGACCATTCCGGCAGCGCTGGCGACCGAGGTTCAGCGCGTCGCAAAAGAACGTGGTTGCACGATCAGCCGGGCCTTAATGACGCTGGCCGAGCGTGGCGTGTGCGCTGAGGCCGAAGCGAGGGAACAACTCAAATCTTCCTGCGTCCGCTTCGTCGATGAGAAGGAACCCACGCTCAACAGCGAAGAGGGCCTAGATCTGATGCTGTCGATTTTCGGAGCTGATTCTATTGCCGAAGATCCAGTTCGCTGATCTTCCCCGCGCAGTTTGGCATCACTTCCTGGAGCGCTTTTCGATTGGGACGCACGTCTTCTCAACCTCTTCGCATGGTCCTCGACCCGGTAGGCATTCTCCCTAAAAATTCAGTTTCAAAGCCAGTTGCAGGATCCGTGGCGCTCCCGCCCCAAAGATCCGACCTACCTGCGTCGGTTGGTTGATGTTCCCATTGGGCTGCCCAAAGTTGGCATGATTCAGGACATTGAAGCCCTCAAACCGGAACTGCAGGGAACGGGACTCCTTTCCTAACCGAAAGCTCTTGCTCAAAATCGCGTCCAGGTTCTGGCTCCCCGGCCCCCGCAGAATATTCACCCCACTCGTCCCGAACGTAAAGTTGGCGGGGTTCACAAACGCGTTCGCGTCAAACCACTGCAGAATATTCGGGGCGCTCACCGTCCCTTGACCCACTCGATTAGGCCGCGTCGTGGTGCCTACATTGGCGATATCCCGGCCCGTTGTTGGAGTAAACGGACTCCCCGCCTGCAACTGCAAAATTCCGCCCAAAGACCATCCCCCCAAGACGGCATTCGCTACCCCGCCTCGCGTCATCCACCGCCTCCCCTGACCGAACGGCAACTCATACACGGCGCTTACTACCAAGCGATGCGGGATATCAAAATCGGCTAAAGATTTCGCCTCCCGCAAACTATACGGGTTCTGGTTGGTCCCGGTAATCGAGATCGTCTTTGACCAAGTGTAGGAAGCCAGATACGTGATCCCGTTCTTCATTCTTCGTTCCGCCTTCGCCTGGAGCGAATGATAGGTAGACGTTCCCTCGGTCGTGTTGTATTGGATCGTCGAAAACTTCGGAAACGGACGTCGCGGTTGGATTCCGCCGGCGCCCGGAACCAACGGTTGATTTGCTTGATA
>JBKJLJ010000626.1:0-3582 GCA_046597015.1 Bryobacteraceae bacterium | reverse complement strand
TGCCAGAGGGGTTCGCCGTCGCGGACGAAGCGGTCGAGATCGAGGATCATACGAGTTGCCTCTGGCGGATTTCTTCGTAGAGGGTGAGGGCGCGGAGGCCCATTTCGCGGGGCTCCTCGAAGGCGAGGCGGACGCCTTGATGGGCGAGGTCGAGTTGGAGCTGGCGGAGGCCGCGCCAGACGAGATGGCCGCCTAAAGCGTTATAGATGGCTTCGACATCGGAGACTTCGGGGCCGCTGAAGAGCGGGGCGGAGCCGGGGGGCCGGGCGGCGACGACGGCGACGAGATGGCGCTGGGCGAGGAGGCGGGCGGCGCGGGCGAAGGGTTCGGCGGAGGCGCGGTCGTCGAGGGCGGTGAAGATGATGACGAGGGCGCGGCGGGGGAGGCGGGCGCGGAGGTAGGTGGCGGCTTCGGAAAAGTCCGTGACGGCGGGGGAGGGTCGCAGGGGATAGAGCAGTTCCTGGCAGGCGGCGAAGTGGGCGGCACCGTTGCTGGGGCGGACGAAGCCGTGGATGCGATCGCTGAAGGCGAGGAGGCCGAGGCGGTCGCCTTGGCGGTCGGCGGCGAGGGCGAGGTGGAGGGCGGCGGTGAGGCTCCAGTCGAGGATGGTTTGCCCTTCCTGACGACGGGATTGGAGGCGGCCGCAATCGATGAGACAGAAGATTTCCTGGGTTCGTTCGAGCTGATAGGTGCGGGTGACGGGGGCTCCTCGGCGGGCGGTGGCTTTCCAATGAACGTCTTGGAAGCTGTCGCCGGGGGAGTATTCGCGGAGCTTTTCGAACTCGCGGCCGCGGCCGACCTGGCGGATGTGGCGGGAGCCGGAGAGGGCGCGGGCGAGGGCCTTCATTTCCTGAGGGCCCCGGACGCGGGGGTAGACGCGGATTTCGCCATCGGGGGTGAAGCGGCGGCGGAGTTCCCAGAGGCCGAGGCGGGAGGGGGCTTGCACGGCGAGGGCGACGATCTGGTAGCGGCCCCGTTCGCGGGGGGTGAACTGCCAGGAGGTGCCGGTTTCGACTTCGAGTTCGAGTTCGGGGGGGAGGGCCAGGGAGAGGCGGGCGCCGGGCGGGGCGGAGACTGAGAGGGCGAGCGCGGTGGGGACGCCGAGGTAGGTCCGGATGGGTTCGATGGGGCCGATTTGAACGGTCGAGAGGGATTGGCGGCTGAGGAGGAGGTCGAGGGTGACGATGGCGAGTAAGAGGGCGACGGCGGGCAAGGCGAGGGCGGGTACGCCGGCGATGAGGAGGGCCAGGAGGGCGGTGGCGACGATGAGGGGGGGGGTGGGGACGAGGATCATACCGGGACGGGAACTTGGGCGAGGATTTGGGCGATGACTTCGGCGGCGGAGAGGCCTTCGATTTCGAATTCGGGGCGGAGGATGAGGCGGTGGGCGAGGGAGGCGGCGGCAATTCGTTTGACGTCGTCGGGAGTGACGAAGTCACGGAGTTCGAGGGCGGCGTAGGCGCGGGCGGCACCGAGGAGGGCTTGGGTGCCGCGGGGGCCGGCCCCGGTGAGAAGGGTTTCGGCGGTGCGGGTACGGCGGACGATTTCGACGACGTAGGCGACCATTTCGTCGCGCATGCGGACCTGGCGGAGAGCCGTCTGGAGAGCGATGAGTTGGCCGCCGGCGAGGACGGGGCGGACGGCGCCCTGGGCGAGGCGGGATTCGGGTGAATCGCCGTTGAGTTGGCGTTGGGCGAGTTCGATCTCTTCGGCGCGGTCGAGATAGCCGATTTCGATTTTGAGTTGGAAGCGGTCTTTCTGGGCTTCGGCGAGGGGGTAGGTGCCTTCGTGTTCGATGGGGTTTTGCGTGGCGAAGACGGTGAATTCGGGGGGGAGCTGGTAGGTGGCGCGGTCGATGGAGACTTGGCGTTCCTGCATGGCTTGGAGGAGGGCGGATTGGGTTTTGGCGGGGGCGCGGTTGATTTCGTCGGCGACCAGGAAGGAGGTGAAGATGGGTCCTGGAGCGAGGGTGAATTCGTTGCGCTGGAGGTTAAAAACGTTGGTGCCGGTGATGTCGGCGGGCATGAGGTCGGGGGTGAACTGGACGCGTTGGAAGGAGCCGCCCATGACGGCGGCGAGGGTTTTGGCGAGGAGGGTTTTGGCGACTCCGGGGACCCCTTCGAAGAGGCCGTGTTGGCCGCAGAGGACGACGACGAGGGCTTGGTCGACCGCGTCGCGCTGGCCGATGACGACGCGGCCAATTTCGGAGCGGGCTTCGGCGAGGAGCTGGTGCATTTGTTCGAGGGTCATAGGGTTGGCTTTTCGCGGAGGAGTTGCTGCATTTTTCGGTAGGCGGCATGTGTGTTCACAGCCGGCGGGCCGGAGAGTTCTATTTTTCGATTCGATTGCCAGCGGGGCAGCAGGCCGGCGGCTTTTTTCCATTCGGCGAGACAGGTGGCCAGGAGGTCAGAAGGGGGGACGTGCTTGCGGAGAAGTTGAGCGAGCGCGACGGCGCCGCCGCCGGGCTCTTCTCGATGGATCGAGTCGGCGCGTTCGGGGAGGAGGGGCATGGCGGCGCGCCAGAGGTAGAGGGCGGCGGCGAGGAGCAGGACGAGCGCGGCGGGGCCCCAGCCAGCGCGGCGAAGGAGGCTGACGATGCCGCCCTGGTCGGCGACCCCGAGGGTGCTTTCGGCGAAGATGACGCGGTGGGACGGGCCGAGGAGGCGAAGGAGACGGTCTCCGTTGGGGGATTGGCGGAGGTTGCCGTTGCGGAGTTCGTTGCCGGCGAGGACGAGGATGGAGCCGGGGCCGCGTGGGCGTTCGGCGAAGCCTTCGCTGAGCTTCCAGGCGGGGTCCTGGGGGAGAAGCTTCCAGCTTGTGCGCTCGGCGAACTCTTCCTGGATGAGTTCGCCGGAGGATTGGGGTTCGAGGCGGAGGCCGAGCCAGCCGGTGGCCTCGGGGTTGGAGGTTTTGCCTTTGCGGAGGGTTTGGCGCTGTTCGGGGAGGCCGATCACGACGCGGGCTCCGCCGGCGGTGAGGCGGTCGACGGTGGGGGTGAGTTTCTTGAGGGTCGAGGGGGATTGGCTGAGGAAGAGGATAACTGCGGGTTCGGCGGGAAGTTTGGCTTCGGGTTGGTAGTGGCGGAGGACGGTCCAGCGGGGGAGCTTGCGGAGACTGTCGTGGAGGAGCTTTGTGCCTTCTGTGTCGGCGCGGAGGCTCGAGCCGGGGGGATAGGCTTCGCCACGTTCGTAGGCGGAGTCGGCGAGGTCGAGGAGCGACCAGCCGAAGAGGAGAAGGAGGGCGGCGAAGGCGAGTTTAGCCCACATGGGAACGGATCTCCTCCCAGCGTTGGCGGACGGTGGAGACGGCGGCGATGTCGAGTTCGTGGAAGCCGTACCAGGCTTCTTCGAAGCGGCGGAGGTTGGTCGAGAAGAGGGGGAAGACGGCGGGCAGGGGACGGGAGCGGCGTTCGAGTTCGCGACCGTATTCGCCGCCGCTTTTGGTGGAGGCGATGGAGATGAGGCCGCGTTCGCCGAGGCGGCGGAGGCCGGCGAGATGGAGGGCGCGGAGGGCGAGGCGGAAGTCGCCGCGGGCGGCATATTCATCGGCGAGGGCGAGCCAGGAGGCTTCGGGGAGGGCGTC
>JBKJLJ010000564.1:0-4388 GCA_046597015.1 Bryobacteraceae bacterium | reverse complement strand
TCCACCTCGTACGGCGTCCCCATGGTGGTCGCCAGCAGCGTCAAACAGCCTCCGGTCAGCGCTCCTCTCGCCTTGCCCCCGACAATCGTCCGCAGCGAATGCCCCGGCCGTAAGGGGTTCGACTCCACTGGGTTCGTCACCGTTCCGATCGGGCCCTGCTCGAATAGCGCCTTCCGGTAGTGCTTCTGCGTGTACTCAGTAAACGCCGACAGCGGCACGGGACCATGAAAGGTCACAAGGCCAGTCTTCTGGTGAATCGCCAAGTGCATCGCGGTAATGTCGCTGTAGCCGATGAAGATCTTCGGATTCTTGCGGATCAGCTCATAGTCCAGCGCCGGCAGAATCTGCGCGCTCCCGTATCCGCCCCGAATCGCGAAGACGGCGTCCACGCCCGGGTCGGCGAACATCGCGTTGACATCCGCCGCCCGTTCCTCGATCGTCCCGCCCAAATACCCCAGCTTCCGCTTTACAAACTGGCCCATCTTCACTTTGCACCCGAAGTGCTCGATCGTCCGGATCGCCGTCCGTAACTCGTCCGGGTCGCTTACGTAGGTCGACGGGGTCACCAGACCGATCGTCTGCCCCGGTGCCAACCGCTTCGGCTTGAGCAACGCCGGAGTGGCCGCTTCCACCGCGCTTGCCGCGGCAACTGTTCCCAGAAAGGCTCTACGCTTCATAGCCCTTCAGTCTAAAGCAACCGCCGCACCCGCCGCTGATAGTCCCGATACGTCGCCCCGAACTCTCGCTCCAGCTTCCGCTCCTCGAACTCCATCCCGATAAACAAATACCCCGTCAGCGTCACCGCCAAGAGCAACCCGCCCTCCGTCATCACCGGCGGCAGCCACAGAATCATCAGCACGGCGACGTAGAGCGGATGCCGCGAATACCGATAGAGGAACGGCTCGCGAAACCGCGCCGGGCCCGGCTCGCGCCATCCCAATAGCTCCCCCGCGCCCAAGGAAGCCCCCGCCCACACCAACAACCCAAAGCCCGCCGTCCAGCCCGCCCAGAGCCAAGCCGGGGTTCGCCAAAGGACATCGCCCATCGGCCGCCACAGCAGCCATCCCAGGCCCACTGCGGCATAGGACGCGAGCGCATACGCCCGGCGGCTCACCCGCAACCGGGCCATCCCGCTGTGCTGCACCGCAAAGAGCGCCAACAGCCCGAAATTCCAACTCGCGTCGGTCACTTTTCCGGTCGGGTCAACTTGAACACTAAAACCGCCAGTGGAGGCAACGTCAGCGCCACGCTGTACGGCCGTTGATGCGCCGTAATCTTCTCGGCCAGCGCCCAGCCGTGGTTGCCGACATTCGACCCGCCATACAGGTGGGAGTCCGAATTCAGGATCTCGATGTAAGTCCCCGGCTCATGCACGCCAATCCGGTACCCATACCGAACCATCGGAGTAAAGTTACAGACGACGAGCAACCAGTCCCGTGGATCCTTCGCCTTCCGGTTGAAGGAGATCACCGAGGACTCGACATCCCGGAAGTCCACCCAGTCAAAACCGTCGACGTCGTTGTCCCGCTCATACAGCGCGGGCTCCCGCCGATACAGCGCGTTCACCTCGGCCACGTAGTGCTGCAACTGCCGGTGCAGCGGGTAGTCGAGCATCGCCCAGTTCACGCTCCCCGCCTCGTTCCACTCCTCGTACTGGCCAATTTCCTGGCCCATGAACAGCAGCTTCTTGCCCGGATGCGTGAACATGTAGCCCAAAAAGGCCCGGACGTTGGCAAACCGCTGCCACTCATCGCCCGGCATCTTGCCGATTAATGTGGCCTTGCCGTGCACCACTTCGTCATGGGAAATCGGCAGCAGGAAGTTCTCCGTAAAGGCGTAGAGCAACGAGAAAGTAATGTGGTTCTGGTTGAACTTCCGGAACACGGGGTTGTACTTGAAGAAGGCGAACATGTCGTGCATCCAGCCCATGTTCCACTTCATCGTGAAGCCCAGGCCGCCCGTGTAAACGGGCCGCGACACCCCCACAAACGACGTCGATTCCTCGGCGATCGTCACCGCCCCCGGGATCTTGTGCACCTCGGTATTACACTTGCGCAGGAATTCAATTGCCTCCAGATTCTCCCGCCCGCCGTACTCGTTCGTTACCCAATCGCCCGGCTCCCGGCAATAATCCAGGTAGAGCATGGAGGCCACCGCGTCCACCCGCAACCCATCGATGTGATACTGCTCCAGCCAGAACAGCGCGTTCGAAATCAGGAAGCTCACCACCTCGCTGCGGCCATAGTTGAAGACGAGCGTCCCCCAACCCTTGTGCTCGCCCTTGCGGGGGTCGGCATGCTCATAGAGCGCTGTTCCATCAAAGAACGCCAGCCCGTGGGTGTCCCGCGGATAGTGCCCCGGCACCCAATCGACAATCACCCCGATCCCCGCCTCGTGGCACTTATCGACAAAGTGCTTAAAGTCGTCCGGCGTTCCAAAACGCGCCGTCGGCGCATAGAACCCGGTGACCTGATAACCCCACGACCCGGAAAACGGATGCTCCATAATCGGCAGCAACTCGACGTGCGTATAGTTGAGCCGCTTCACGTACTCGACCAGAGCAATCGCCATCTCCTGATAAGTCAGCGACCGTCCGTCGGGGTGCCGCATCCAGCTCTCCAAATGGACTTCGTACACCGACATCGGCTCGTCGAGCGGCTTTCGCCCCGCTCGCTCTTCCATCCAGGCCTGATCGGTCCATTCGTATCGCCCCAGATCCGCGACCACGGAAGCCGTCTTCGGCGGAATCTCCGTTTGAAAGCCATACGGGTCGCACTTGAGCATCTCGTACCCGTTGTACTTACTCTTCACAAAGTACTTATAGTGGACTCCGTAACTGACCCCGGGGATGAATAACTCCCAAACACCGCCATCGCGCATCCGCATCGGGTGCCGCCGCGTGTCCCAATCGTTAAAGTCGGCCGTCACGCTCACGGCTTGGGCGTTCGGCGCCCATACCGCGAACAGGACCCCGTCGACTCCCTCGACCTCCATCCGGTGCGCCCCTAGCGTCTCCCACGCCCGGTATAAGGTCCCTTCTCCATGCAGGTGCAAATCGAACTCACTGAGCACCGGCCCAAACCGATAGGGGTCCTCGATCTGCTCCTTTCTGCCGTCGGCGAGTTCGCACTCCAACCGGTATGGTCCAGTCCACTCGCTGACCCAGAATCCGGTCTCGAGCGTCTGCCGCATGGGGACGCGCATCTCTCCTCGGAGCAGGCTCACCGCCGTCGCCTGCGGGAGGAAAACCCGCACCTCTCCGCCATGCGGACCAAGGATCCGAAACGGGTCGCCGTGATAACTTCCCAGCAGAGCGTCAATCTCTTCGCGGAGCATGCGTCTATTATGGCAATAGTGCTTGATTTTCTGAAGACTATTCCCAAGGCTGAACTCCACGTTCATCTGGAAGGCTCCTACACTCCCGACGTCGACGACGCCGAACTCGCTGCCAAGTGGGATTGCTACGACTTCCCCAGCTTCCTCGAGTCCTTTAAGTGGACCGTCAGTTTCCTTAAAAAGCCTGAGGATTATGGCCGAGCGGCTAAACAACTCATCGGCTCCCTTCGCCGTCAGGGCGTCACCTACGCTGAGATTACGCTCTCGGCCGGAGTCGTCAAATGGAAGCGTCTCGACCTGGAAGCGGTGTACGCGGCCGTGAACCATGAGTCTCGCCGCTCCTCCTTTCCGGTCTTCTGGATCATTGATTGCATCCGGCAACACGGCGGAGGGGGCGCGATGCCCATCGCCAAGTTCGCCTCTCATCATGCCAACAACGGCGTCGTCGGCTTCGGCATCGGCGGCGACGAAACGAGCACCGCGGCCGAAGAGTTCCGGGGAGCAATCAAGGCCTCGGGGCTTCCCTTCGTTCCCCACGCCGGCGAAATTTCGAACGCGCAGAACGTGTGGGACATGGTCAAGCTCGGTGCCCGCCGCATCGGCCACGGCATCCGCGCCGTTCAGGATCCAGTCTTGATGGCTCACCTCAAAGAGAAGGACATTGCGCTCGAAATCTGTCTGTCGAGCAACCTCCGCACCGGAGCCGTGCCGTCGCTGGCGGCGCACCCGCTCCGGCAGCTTTTTGACGCCGGCGTTCCGATCGTCCTCGGCACCGATGACCCGGCCATCTTCGGGACCTCGCTGCTCAACGAGTACAAGCTTGCCGCGGAGCTCGGCTTCACCGAAAGCGAGCTCCGCCAGTTAGCTGAGAACAGCCTTCGCTACGGCCTCCATCGGGCTAAGTAGATCGCGGTCTTCTCCTCGTGGGAGCTGTAGTAACTAATCCACAGCTCCCCGTCCTTCCATACCAATCCGGCATAGCTCGAATCGCCATTCGAAGGCAGCTTTTCCAGCTCGGTCAGCTTCCCGGACTTCGGATCGATTTCGACGAT
>JBKJLJ010000340.1:0-4744 GCA_046597015.1 Bryobacteraceae bacterium | reverse complement strand
GCTCCAATGACACCGCCGGCGGCTGGGTCCTCGCCGGCCACGCCAACTTCATCCTCGATAACCTCCTGGCCGAAAACAAGGCCATTCCCATGATTATCGTCATGCCCTTCGGCCACGCGGTCCCCTTCGGTTCCCCCCGCGAAATCCAATCCAAAAACACCCAACTCTTCGAAGACTACATCCTCAAAGACGTCATGCCCACCGTCGAAGCCAAGTACCGCGTCACCAAAGCCCGCGCCATCGCCGGCCTCTCCATGGGCGGCGGCCAGTCCCTCCACATCGGCCTCCGCCACCCCGAGATGTTCACCGCCCTCGGAGCCTTCAGCGCCGCCGTCCCCGAAAATGCGCCCGCCCTCCTCGCCAAAGGTGCCCCCAAGCTCTTCTGGTTCGCCTGTGGCCGCCAGGATTTCCTCCTCGAGCGCAACCGCAACTTTGACAAACTGCTCACCGAACGCCAAGTCAAACACGTCTACCGCGAAACCGAAGGCCCGCATACCTACAGCGTCTGGCGCCAGTACCTCGCCGAGTTCGCCCCCCAACTCTTTCGCTAGCGGGCTGGTGGTCTTCCATCAGCCAGGTGGTGCAATTGCACCACCTGGAACCGCGCCCATCCCTTGCATTTTCAACGGCTTAGGGTTCGGCCATGGAATTGCTTCCCATATAGGCGAGGTACACTTCCATGAAAACCCTTCTCATCGGCCTTATCCTCGGGCTCGCCCTGCAAGCCCAGCCTTACGGCGGATGGCCCTCTGGTCCCTCCGGCTATGGCAGCGGTCAAGGCTACGGGCGCGAGAACTTCGCCGCCCGCATCGTAAGGGGCGAACGCGCCGGCTTGCTCACCCCCCGCGAGGCGCGCCGCCTCTGGGATATGGAGCGCCATCTCCGCCAGGAAATCGATCGCTCCTCGCGGTTCGGCTTCTCCGGCCGGGAGCGCGATCGCATTGCCCGGCTCTCCGCCCAGCTTGACAACGAAATCACCCGTCAGATGCGCGACGGCGAACGCGACTACCGCGGCGGTTACGGCCGCCGCTAATCTACCGGAACTCCAGGAAATACTGGTGGGGAAGCATCTCATGGCGACGGCTCACGCGCAGCCCAACCGCCACGAACTCCCCCACCAGTTCCTTTTCGGAAATCTTCATTGCAGGCGGCGGTCCCACCGGCAGCTTGCCCTCTTTGAAATCGACCACCACGATCCGCCCGCCCGGCTTCAATGCCTTTTTTAACTTCACGAGGTACTCGGCCCGTCCCTCAATGTGGTGCCAAACATCGCAGATAAAGATCGTATCGACGGCTCCAGCCGGCAACATCGGGTCGTCGGCCTTACCCAGCACGATCTCCAGGTTCGCCGGCTTGCCTTTGGCCGCCATCTCGAGCAGTTTCGGGTCGATATCCACCGCCCAGACCTTCCCGGCATGGCGCGCAAACCGTCGGCTGAAATAACCGGTTCCCGCCCCCAAATCGGCAATACTCTCGTCCGCCTTCAGCGCCAGAGCCATCACCACCTCGTGCGGCTTCTGCCAGGCGTCGCGGCTCGGGTCTTCCAAAACCCGCGCAAAAGTACCCGCGTCCATGTGCATAGCGTGATGCTGATCCGGCACCTGCGCCCAAGCCGCGGCCACCACCATCCAAACAAGAAAACATGACCATCCCATCTAACCAGCCTACTCCAACCAATCGTGAAGCTCAGCCCGGCGGTACGCTAAAGTAGAGGATGCGCTGGAGTGCGCGAATGACCATGAGCGGAATACAATTCATTACCGATGAAAAAGGCCGAAAGACTGCGGCCGTAATCGATTTGAAAACTCACAAAGCCGTTTGGGAAGACTTCTATGACGGTCTCGTCTCCGAGCTACGCCAGAGCGAGACGAGCATTCCTTTCGAGCAATATAAGGCAGAAAGGTTGAAAAAGCGCCTCCCAAGTGGCTAGTTATACCCTGGGTATCAAGGCCTCTGCTAGAAAGGAACTTGATGCGATTGACGATTCGATCTTCGACCGGATTGCGAAGAAAGTAGCAGAGCTTGCGGAAGATCCCCGACCGGTCGGCTGCAAGAAGCTCAAAGGATCCTCTGACCTATGGCGCGTCCGAATCTCAGATTATCGCGTCGTCTACCGCGTGAATGACACAGGTCGCACTGTGGAAATCACCCGCGTCGCGCATCGCAAGGACGTCTACGACTTGTAGACCCTGCCTACTCCTGCCGCAACGCCACCAACGGGTCCAACCGCGCTGCCTTCAACGCCGGCACCACACAAGCTGCCACCCCCGCCAGCAACAACACCCCCGCTACCGCCACATACGTCGACGGATCATCCGCGGAAACACCGAACAAAAGATTCCCCATCAACCGGCACGCCAGCCAAGCCCCGCCCAACCCTACCGCCAGCCCCAATCCCAGCTGCATCACCCCCCGCCGCAACACATCCCCCAATATCGATCCTCCCGTCGCCCCCAACGCCAACCGAATTCCCATCTCCCGCGTCCTTCTCCCCGTCGCATGCGCAATCACCGCATAAATCCCCACCGTCGCCAACCCCAACGCGATCACCGCAAAAATCCCAAATACCGCCCCGAAAACCCGCAAATGCCAATGGCTCCGTGCCATCGTCTCTGCCAGCGGCTCTACCTCAAACAACGGCAGCAAATCGTCCACTTGCTGCACCTCCCGCCGCACCGCAGTCGAAAGCCCCGCCGGGTTCCCGCTCGATTTCAGCAGCACCGCCATGGATCCACTCCCGTCCAACCGGTAGGGAACAATCACCAGCGCATCCGGCGTGCTGCTATCCGGATTTGGTTGCCGGACGTCCGGCACCACCCCCACAATCGTCAGCCATGCCTCCGGCTTCTGGTCCCGTCCGAAAAAGCGAAGCTTGTGACCCAACGGGTTCGTCTGCGGAAAATGCTTTGCCACGAACAAGCGGCTCACGAGGGCCGTCTCCTGTCCCGCTTGCCCATCCCTCGCTGCAAAGTCTCTGCCTTGCGTTATCCCCAGCCCCAGCAGGCCGAAATACCCCGGACTGGCCGTCAGCACACTCGCCGCAGGTCGCCGCTCCGGTTCCGAAATCGGTCGCCCGGCTAACTCGAACCGCTTCCCGTCGCCGCCACCCCCCGGGATGGAGGACGTTATCGCCACCGCCTCGACCCCCGGCAGCGCCGATAACCGCGGCATCAACCGGTCAAAAAATTGTCGCCTCGCCTCTGCCGTCACGTATCGGCTATCCGGCAGGCTCACCCGCACATGCAGAATTCGCTCTCCCTGTATCCCCGCAAACTCATTCTGCGCCGCCATAAAACTACGGATCATCAGCCCGGCCCCGCTCAAAAGCACCACCGCCAACGCAAACTGCAACACCACCAACGCCCCCGAAAAATAACCCGTCCGCACGCCTCCCGCGCTCTTGGATCCCTCCTTCAGCGAGCCGTTCACATCCGCTCGCGCCGCCTGTATCGCCGGTGCCAGACCGAACAGGATCCCCGCGAAGAGGCTCACCACCGCGAAGTAGGAAAACACCACATAGTCCATCGAAAACTCTACCCAATACGGCTTCCCGACGTTCTCCACCGCCCTCGAGAAAGCCCCCACCCCTACCGTCGCCAGCCATAATCCCAGTAAACCGCCCACGGCCGAAAGCAGAACGCTCTCCACCAGCAACTGGCGAATAATTCTGCCGCTCGTCGCCCCCATCGCCAGCCGAATCGCGATCTCGCGCTCCCGCCCAATCGCCCGGCCTAACAACAGATTCGCCACGTTCGCGCACGCAATCAACAGCACAAACCCCACCGCCCCCATCATCAGCAGAAACATCAATCGAACCGGCCCCCCGTTCATCGACTCATGAAACGTCTTCACCCCCACTACAGAGTCCTTTGGTGTAGCCGGATATTGCTCCTGTAGCTGTCTGGCCACCACGGAAAGGTCCGCGCCGGCCTCCGCCATCGTTGTCCCCGGACGAAGAATCCCCATCATCTGAAAGTTCCGCATCGTCCGCTTTTCCATCTGTTCATCCGGCACCGCCACCATCCAAACATCCTCGTTGCTTGGAAACTTGAATCCCTCGGGCATCACCCCCACGATCACCGCCGGCTTCCCATCCGCCCGTACCGTGCGTCCAATCACGCTCGGGTTCAGCCCGTAACGATCCTTCCACACGCCGTAGCCCAGCATCAGGACGGCCTCCGCCCCCGGCTTCTCGTCCGTTGCATTCAGGGCCCGCCCCAGCACCGGTTGCATCTGCAGCATCGAAAACAGGCCGCTGGTCACCCGCCCGCCCCGAAACCGTTCGGGAGGATTACCCTGTTCGCTTACCGTCACGCTCATCCCTTCGAACGCTTCCAGTCGCTCAAACGAGGTCGCGGCCGCCTTGTAGTCCCGCCAATCGGGATAGGAGACACTACGTGAGCCCCGCTCTTCACCCGCCTTCCGCTCTTCCACCATCACAAGACGTTCCCCGCCCGGGAAGGGAAGCGGCTTGAACATCACCCCGTTCACGAGCGAGAACACGGTCGTATTCACCCCGATCCCCAGAGCCAGCGTGCCCATGATCGCCGCCGAAAACCACGGCTGCTGGCGAATCATCCGGAAAGCGTAGCGAAAATCTTGTAGCATCGGGAAGGACTACGACCAACTGGGTCGAAAAGTTCCCCCCGCGATGCCGCATTCCCGACTCGAGTAGGTGAAGTTCGTCTACTTGTTCACCGACACCCGCTGGGGTTCGGCCACCATGGCTCTGGTGATGGCGGCC
>JBKJLJ010000336.1:0-4414 GCA_046597015.1 Bryobacteraceae bacterium | reverse complement strand
CTCGCACCTTCACCGACTTTGACAAAACAAAAAAGAATCCGCGTCCGCAAAGCCCGGCCCACAGGGCTCTCAGACGCCAAAATCACCGTCCCGGTGTTCAGGCCCAACATACAGCGTCGCCGAAACGCCCTGCGCCATCTTCAAAGCCGGTGAGGCGAGCAGGAACGCCACCAGGATGAGCAGTTTCTTACAAAACGCGCTATCAGGGAATCACGGGCACCCAGCGGAGGGGTTAAACCGGGCTGCGGGATCCTCCCTGTGTTACCGTTAAGTTTGTAAACTTCGTCATGCACTCACTACGACTCTTATTCATACTCCTTACCGCGGTCGGCGTCCTCTCCGCCCAATCCGAATACTTCTTTTCTGACGGTGGCCATCCCACCAAGGTTCGCCTCGCCGAAGACGAACTCTTCTCCCGCGCCAACCGCGGCGTCCGTTCCGTCGCCACCGGCCAAGCCTGGGGCAGCGGCTCCGTTCTCCGTCTCGAGACCTCCGCTCGAAAATTCGCCCGCGCCAACTGGGCCCAGGATTCTCGCGCCCTTGCCCCCGTCTTCTATGACCTCAACGACCTCTCCTCCCGCGCCACCTCGGAAGCCCGCCGCGCCGCCGCCCGCCGCGTTATGACCGCCAAACTCCACGTCCGCATGGAGCCCGGCCACACCGAATCCCTCACCCCCACCCGTCCCCTCGCCTTTGAAGACTCCCTCCTCCCCGGCTGGGTCCTCGTCTCCTATGACGACCCCTTCGCCGCCCTCGACGCCGCCGACTGGCTCACCCGCCAAGGCGGTTACGAATTCTCTCCCGTATTCTCTCGCGTCATGTCGAAGCGCCAAATCCTGAATAAACTCGTCAACGACACCTATTACCCCAAGCAATGGCACCTCCAGTCCGCTGCCTTCAATCTCACCATGCGTAACGCCTGGGACCTCGCCACAGGAAAAGACATCAACATGGTCATCGTCGACGACGGCCTCGAAATCGCCCACGAAGACCTCTCCGCCAACTCGTATTCCCTCGGACAAGGCCTCCACATCAATTTCAACGATGGCGATCCCGGCGATCCTTCCCCCTTGAAACCCGAAGATAACCACGGCACCAGTTGCGCCGGACTCGCCGCCGCCGTCGGCTTCAACGACCTCGGCGTTATCGGCGTCGCCCCCGCTGTCGGCCTCATGGGCGTTCGCCTCATCGCCGGTGACTCCCCGGACGATGCCGCCGGACGCGCCCTCGCCTGGCAGCCCAAGGAAATCATCACCCACGTCTCCTCGAACTCCTGGGGACCCTCCGACGATGGCGCCAGCGGCGGACGCATCAGCTCCCTCCAACTCGCCGGCATCGAAAAAGGGGCCCGGGAAAACCGCAACGGCCTCGGCACCGTCTTTGCCATCTCCGCCGGCAACGGCCGCGCTGAGAACGACGATCAAAGCTACGACGGTTTTTCGAGCTCCCGCTTCGCCATTGCCGTCGCCGCCGTCGACCGCGAAGGCAAGCAAAGCTCCTACTCCGAGAGCGGCATGGGCGTCGCCATCTCCGCCTTCGGCGGCGAATACAAACAGCCCAACGTCATGTGGACCACCGACAATATGGGTGCCGATTCCCACGCCTCTAAACTCGAGAAGTACGAAACCTCCCTCGCCCCCCCCAACTACACCGACTCCTTTAACGGAACCTCTGCCGCCGCCCCTCAAATCTCCGGGGCCATCGCCCTCATGCTGGAACGCAACCCCAAACTCGGCTACCGCGATGTCAAAGAGATCCTCATGCGCACCGCGAACCGGGATAACCTCCAGGGCAAAGACGAATTCGTCAAGAACGGTGCCGATTTCGTCCTCAGCCACTCTTTTGGAGCCGGCCTCGTCAACGTCTCGGCCGCTCTCGATCTGGCCCCTCGCTGGACCAACCTCGGCCCCCTTGTCTCGGCCGAAGTCGAACTCACCGGCACCGGCGCCATCCCCGATGACGGCACGGTTGTCTCCACCAACGTCCCCGTTTCGAACAGCATTCGCGTCGAACATGTCGAACTCACCTTCACGATCAAACATGCCAAACGCGGGGACGTCACCATCGGCTTCCTCTCCCCCTCCGGCATGCTCAGCGTCGCCCAGCCCCGGCCTAACGACGATAACGCCGATTTCACCGACTACACCATGACCTCCGTCATGCACTGGGGCGAATCCTCCGCCGGCACCTGGAAACTCGTCATCGCCGATAACGTCGCCAACGGCATAGGCGGAACCATTACCGCCGCCAAATTCCGGTTCTTCGGCACCGCCCAATAACCCGGAAACCCAACGGGCGGAGATCCTGCACCTCCGCCCCTCCCCACTTGGATCTTTTCTTGCGAAAACCATCCTGGTCGAAAGCAGCCGGAATAGATTCGCGCCCCGGATGGAGTGAAGCGGCCCGTCCTCTTGGCTCCAGACGGGACATTGGGGACGCCCTGCCCGGTCAACCTGCCGTACGGCAACACTGCAAATCCAGCCGCCCGGCTTCGTAGTCCTCCCGGGCACCGGTTGAAACGAGTTGTTCTAGTCCGCGATTATTTCCCCGGCTCTCACCCGCCCAGTGGCCGGCCCAGCGACTGCCGGCAGTAGATGATTCCCTGAATGGCCGTGGGGTCGCCCAGTTCCCGCGCTGTTTCGAAACACGGTAGGGCTTCGGCAAAACGGTTCGCACCCGCCAGTGCCGCGGCCTTGCTCATCCACGGCCCGGTTAACCCCGGATTCACCGCCAATGCTCCGTCGAACGCAGCCAGTGACTCCGTCAGGCGTCCCAACTGTCCCAGAACCACTCCCTTGCCCCACCAGGAATCCGTGAGCCGCGGGTTAAGTGCCAACGCCTTCTCGAAATAGACCAGCGCCTCGCCCGGCGGACCGCCGCGCACCACCAAGGCTTTCCCTTTTTCGTGCCACCCGGCTGCCTCCACGTTCTGGCTGGATTGTGGACCCGCCTCCTCCTTCGATATCTCTCCTCTGCAAAAATTGATCCCCTGCTCTGCCCCCGGGTATCCCAGCGAATCCGCCTTTTCAAAGCACTCCAAGGCCTCGCGGAATCTCCGGAAACCGCTCGCCAGCGTACAAGCTTTGTTGAACCACGCCGCTGCCATTCCCGGATTAATAGCGATCGCCTGATCATACGCGGCGATCTCATCCTCCGCCCGTTCCAATTTCCCCAGCACGACACCCTTGTCGTACCAGATCTCCGCGGCGCCGAGGCTAACCGCCAAGGCCTTTTCAAAGTATTCCAGCGCCTCTGCCGCCCTCCCCTGACTATCTAATTCCTGCCCCTTCGCATGCCACGCCAGCGCATCCGCTTGCGCTCCCGAATCAACCGGTGCCACCGATTCTCCCAGCGCCTCACGGCAAAGCGTAATGCCACGCGTAGCCACCGGATCCCCTCCCCATTCCCGTGCCTTCTCAAAGGCCGGAATCGCCTCCCGGAATCGATTCCCAAACATCAAGACCATCGCTTTGCCGTTCCAGGCCGCGGGCGACTTTGGATTGACTCCTAATACCTGTTCGCAGCAGGCCAGACCTTCGTCGATCCGCCCTTCCTTGGCCAGCGCATTCGCCCGATTCAGCAACTCTTCCGGGTCAACGCGCGCAGACGTTGGCGGGGCGTACACTGGCGGTGGAGGCGGTGGCGCGGCGGACTCTGGCGCCGGTCCAGACGGTGGCGGTGGGGTCGACGCTGGCGGCGCAGACTGCGGCGGCGATACCGACGAGGACGGCGGTGGTACCGTCGCCAACTCCGCCGCCAACCCTCGCTCGCAAATTCCGATCGCCTGCTCCGCCGAAGGGTGCCCAAAATCGCGGGCCTTTTCGAAACACTCGATCGCCTCGTGGTATCGTTTCAACCGCCCCCCCAGCGCCAGGCCCTTGTTAAACCAGGCTCCGCCAAAATCCGGGGCTATCGCCAGAGCTTCGCCGTAGCAGGATATTTCTTCGTCGTATCTGCCCAGCTTCCCCAACACGATCCCTTTCCCAAACCACGCCTGCGCCGCGGGCGGCCCGATTCTCAGCGCGTTTTCATAACAGGCAAGCGCCTCATCGGCGTTTCCCTGATGGTCGCAATCGGCACCCCGTTGGATCCACACTCCAGCGTCTTCCGTTACCGCCGCCGCCTGGCTGGCGATTGCGTTTCGGCACACCGTAATTCCCTGCTCCGCCGCGGCGTGCCCGTATTCCAGCGCTTTTTCGAAAGCACGCAGCGCTTCCTCATACCGCCTGAAGCCAAGCAGCAGGAATTCTCCCTTCTTATTCCACGCCAACGCCATTTCCGGAAAAACCGAAATCGCCGCATCCAGACACGCCATCGCTTCTTCGAACTGGCGCAGTGCTCCCAGAGCGATCGCCTTGCCAAACAATGTCCCTGCCGCACGAGGATTCAGCGCCAGCGCCTGATCAAAATAAAC
>JBKJLJ010000164.1:0-3614 GCA_046597015.1 Bryobacteraceae bacterium | reverse complement strand
TGTTGGTCAGAATGCGGTCGGCGTCCGGTTCCATCCCCGGAATCATCCGCGCTTCCGAGCCCGTCGCGATCAGGATGTTCTTGGCTTCAATGCGCCGCGTCCCTTCGCTCGTCTGCACGTCCACTTGGCCCGGGGCGACAATCTTGCCAAAGCCCCAAACCACTTCCACCTTGTTCTTCTTCATCAACATCTCCACGCCTTTGGCGTGCTTGTTGATGATCGTGTTCTTGCGCAACAGAACGGCCGGGTAGTTCAAGCGCGGATTGTCGCAACTCACGCCCTGATCTTCCGGATGCGTGAAATAATCCCACACCTCAGCACTATGCAGCAGCGCTTTCGTCGGGATGCAACCGACGTGAAGGCACGTCCCGCCCAGCTTGGGAGCCTTTTCAATGATCACGGTCTTCAGACCGTATTGTCCTGCTCGTATCGCAGCGGAATAGCCACCCGGGCCGCTGCCGATGATTACCAGATCATAAGCCATTTTTTTCAGTGTAACATCGCACTTGGGAGAGCCGTCCCAATCCCAGACAATATGCGGGCATTAGCAGCAACTCTATTTTGGGCGTCCGTGGCCTTCGGGGCCACGTTTGAAATCGAATCGATTCGTATAGCCGGCCTAAAACGCCTCCCGGAAGCCAAGGTGATCGCCGCCCTCGGCCTGAAAGTCGGCCAATTGGCCGAAAAAACGGATTTCGACGCCGCCCAGCAACGGCTCATCGATCGCGGCGTCTTCGGCAGCGTCGCCTACTCCTACAAGCCCGGCCCCGGCATGCGCGGCTTCGCCATCACTTATGACGTCGCCGAAATCGAAACCGTCTACTCCTGGAAATTTGAAGAACTGCCCGCTCCCGACGCCGAACTCGAAAAACTTCTGCGCCTCGACCCGCTTTTTGCCGACAAGCTCCCGGCCACCGAAAACGTCCTCAAGCTCTACGCGAAAACGCTCACCGACCATCTGAAAACCCCCGTCGTCGCCCGCGTCTACGGCGACCGCCCCGGCGATCCCTACATCGTCTTCCGGCCCAACCGCCCCCGCGCCGTCATTGCCCAGGTCGCCTTCGAAGGCAACAGCGCCGTCCCCGTCGCCGACCTCCAAATCAAGATGGCCTCCATCGCCGTCGGCACCCCATACATCGAAGAGAACTTTCGTGAGCAACTCCTCAATCAAGTCAAACCGCTCTATGAAATCCGCGGCCTCGTCCGCGCCGAATTCTCCAAGATCGACGTCAAACGCGCCGAGGATGTCGACGGCCTCGCCGTGGTCGTCCATGTCGTCGAAGGGGAACCCTACAAACTCTCCGACGTGAAGATCGTCGGTGCCGGCCAGGAACTGGCCAAAACCGGAGACTTCAAACTCGATGAGATCGCCAACTTCGCGCTCATCAATGAAGGAGTTTCCAAAATCCGCCAGTACATGCGCGGCCAGGGCTTCATGAAGGCCGCCGCCGAGGTGAAACGCGAATACGATGACAAAGCCAAAATGGTCACCGTCTTCGTCCACGTCACTCCGGGCCCGCAGTACCGCATGGGCAAATTCGCCTTCTCCGGGCTCGATATCGTCACCGAGCCCTACGTCCGCAAGCTCTGGGGGTTGAAAGAAGGGGATCCCTATCGCGACGGCTACCCCAACCGCGTGATCCGACGCATCCAGGACGAAGGGCTCCTCGACGGCGTCGGTTTAATCGAACCCAAACTCGATATCGACGACAAAAAGCTCATCGTCAATGTCACGATCTACTTCAAAGGCCAACCCAAACGGGCGGAGAAAAAGCACCGGCCATAAATCGGCATAGGGGGGAGCCTCGCGGCTCCTCCCCTGCCACACCACCGGACATGCGGGTCCGCATCCGGCGGTTCGGTGAGTTAAGCCATCATCGAACCGTCAATCTCGGAATCCCGAGCGAGTCGAAATAGGCATTGGGCAATGCAATATGGAGTCCGGGTGAGTCCGCCAGCCGCCACGGGCCATGGGCGCTTCCTGTCGTTTGAGCGGCAAGATCTTTACCCACACCCCGTTTACGCAGTTCGGCAAACCTCACCGGGCCCCTCTTCCATTGCGTCCAGATCACAGACCTCAGCCTGCGCCTGGTCCACTGCTCAAGGCCTTCCAGCACCGAAGGTGTTTGACACTTCCCGAAATAGCCAAGCCATCCCCGTAAATATCGGGTCAGATCTCCTGCCATCCGTTCGATGCTCACTCCCCGCGTCCGATACGTCAGTTCCCGGACCCGCCCCTTGAACCGGGCCACCGCTTTCGGCGCGATCCGCCGTTTGGGTTGCCGTTGCCAAGTAAAACTAAAACCCAGAAACTTCCGCTCCCATGGCCGTGCCACCGCGCTCTTCTGCTGGTTGACCGTAAGTTTGAGCCGCGAAGCGAGGAAGCGCGTTGCGCTTGCCATCACCCGTTCTCCGGCCCTTCGGCTACGGACGTAGATATTACAGTCGTCCGCATACCGCGCAAACCGAAGTCCACGCCGCTCCAACTCCTGGTCCCATTCGTCGAGTACTAGGTTTGACAACAAGGGAGATAGAGGACCGCCTTGCGGCGTCCCCTCGTCTACCGGACTGACTAGCCCGTCTTCCATCACACCAGCCGTGAGAAACGCCCGGATCAGTTTCAGCAATCGCTTATCGCTCACCCGTTGGGCGATCTTCCCCATCAGTTTGTCGTGGTTGACCCGGTCGAAGAACTTCTCCAAGTCCAAGTCCACCACCCAGCGGTAACCTTCGGCCAGATACTTCTGCGCCTGCTCCACCGCTTGATGGGCCGACCGCCCAGGACGAAACCCGTAGCTGTGTTCGGAAAACGTCGGGTCCCACTTGCGTTGTAGAACTTGCATCACCGCCTGCTGGATGAATCGATCCAACACCGTTGGGATGCCAAGCTTGCGCACCCCTCCGTCCGGCTTCGGGATCTCTACCCGCTTCACCGGTTGCGACTTATAAGTTCCACTCTGCAACTGCTCCCGGATCGCTGGCCAGTGCTGCTTCAGGTACTCCGGCAGTTGTTGGACAGTCATCCTGTCCACTCCCGGACTCCCTTTGTTGGCCTTGACTCGTTTCAATGCCTGCTTGCAGTTTTCCCGCTCGCAGACTTCCTCCATCAACTGTTCGCCAATGGCCGGGCTTTCCGTCCCGCGTTTCGCCGTGAACGATTCGGTCCCTTCGCCCAGGTCTTTCGAGGCTTCACCTCTATCCTCCTGGTCCAAGGCCAACACCATTTGATGGTTACCCACAACGCTTTCGCTGTGTGCTAGCTGGTTATTCCGCCGCTTGTCGCTCATGAGTTACGCTGCTTACTTGCCGCTCCCATTAACCCCTTGCGGGGACCGTTCGGGCCTTCAACGCTTTCGCGCCTACTACGCCCTCTGCTGACTTCTGCCGTCCGGTCAGGATCGATTGCTCGACCCTCAGTCTCGAATCCGAGACAAACGGCAGATCTCCCGAGGTAAGTTCGACCGCCTTCCGCACGCAACCGCCGAATTTACAACCAGTGCCTTTGATGGATATGGACTTCGCGATCATGTGCCCGCTCGTCCAGCACTGTATGCCTCGAATCCGGTTCTTGTACATCGGCTCGTACGTTTGCTCCACGCTTCTTTCAGACCCCG
>JBKJLJ010000051.1:0-6724 GCA_046597015.1 Bryobacteraceae bacterium | reverse complement strand
GGGAACATCTACACTTCCTGCCGGGGCATCTGCGTGTACTCGCCCGCGGGCAAGCTGCTTCGCGTCATTGAATTCCCCGAACTGCCGGCCAACTGCGCCTTCGGCGGGGACGACCTGCAAACGCTGTATGTAACGGCGCGCACCTCGGTCTATCGCGTTCGCATCGCCGATAAAGGCTCCCTGCTGTACTGATTTTTAGGCTTTGAAAGAGGACTCATGAAACGCAGAGTATTCGTTGGGAGCGCCGTCTCGGGCGCATCGTTCTCCCCCGCTTCCGCCGTTGCGGCGAAACCCAAGGCCGGCGGCATCCCCATGAAGGAGTTCGGCAAGACCGGCGTGAAGGTCACGGTGATCGCCCAGGGGGGGGCCCGGATGGACCTTCATCCGACGGTTGCCGCCGCGGCGGATCATGTCCGCCGTATGTATGAGCTCGGCCTGAATTTCTTTGATTGCGCCCATAGCTACTGGGATGGCAAGGCCGAAGAAGCTTACGGCATCGGGCTTTCCGGGGTTCGCAAGAACGTCTTCCTGACCACCAAGTCGACCAAGCGCTCCCGGCAAGAAGCCGAAGCCGAACTGAGCCTTTCGCTCAAGCGTCTCAAGACGGATCACGTCGATCTCTGGCAGATGCACAGCCTGCAGACGAACGAGGACATCGAGAAGATTTTTGCCCCGGGTGGTGCGATGGAAGCGTTCGAAGCCGCGAAAAAGGCGGGAAAATGCCGTTTTATCGGCTTCACGGGCCACTACGACCCTGAAATCCACGCAAAAATGCTGAAGGCCTATTCCCAGTGGGATTCCGTACTTATGCCGATTCACGCGGCCGACCACGCGTATCTCAGCTTTGAAAAAACCCCGCTTCCCATCGCCGTCGCAATGGGCATCGCGATTCAAGCCATTAAGGTGTTCTGCAAGGCCTTCCTACTCCGCTCACTCAGCCCCACGGAGTGCCTCCGTTACACCTTGAGCAACCCGGTCCACGTCGCCGTCTGCGGCGCCGGGACACAGGGCCAGATGGAGGACAACATCCGGACGGTCCAGAATTTCAAGCCGCTGAGCAAAGAGGAGATGTCCGCCATGCAACAGCGCGCCGTCGTGGGCCAGGGTGTGTACACGGGTCCGACGATGGAGTACTGGAAACGCAAGAATGTTAAGTCCTGATCAACCAAGCAGGAGAAAAGATTTTTCCGCTCCCCAACCTTTGGGGAGCGGTTTCTTAAGGTGGTTATCTAATGCTCTCTCGTCGTGCGCTTCTTGCCGCGCTGGCCGGCCAGCCCCGCCAGTGGCTCCTCGGTTCCAATACAGCCGTTCAAGGTTATGGCCTCTTTGCCGCGATTGAATTAGTGCAGCAACTCGAGTTCCCCGTCATCGAGATCCATCCGATGGGCCGACCGGAGCCGACCCCCGGGGCGTTCCCGGGCTTTCGCTTCGGCGAGCTTCCGCCCGCCGAGCGCCGCCGGCTCCGCGCGGCGCTGAAGCCGTTCCGGAGGATCACCACACATCTCCCCTATACCGGCCTCAACTGGCTCAGCCGAGATGCCGTAGAACGGCGGAAGGCCGTCGAGACGGTGGATATCGCCTTGGAAGGCTCGGCCTACTGCGGCGCACGCCTCGCCGTGCTGCATCCGCAAACCCTGACCAATGAACCCTGGCAACCCCACCAGACCGAGTATGTCGAAGTTATCCGCCGCTGGGCCGACCGGGCCCAGAAGCTGGGTATTCAGATCGCCATCGAAACCGGATTTCCGCCCTCGGTGGCCGGCTTTACCGGCCTGGTTAAGGCCATCGATCACAAGAATGTGGGAGTTACCATTGACGTCGGCCACCAAGGCCGCTACGCCGAACTTGTCGCTCGCGTCGCCGCGGAAGACCGGGCCAAGCCCGCCTCCGTCGCGGCGTACAACGAAACGACTCTATCGATCATCGACCAACTGGGCCCCAAAGTCCTTCACCTGCACGTCCACGATATCGACCCCGTAACGTGGGTAGAGCACAAGCCGCTGGTCCATGGGTTCGTCGACTATCCGCGGCTGTTCCGGAAGCTCCGGGAGATTGCCTACGCCGGCGTCCTGGTGTTTGAGATCGGCGGCGATCCCGCGCTGATGCCCGGCCACCTCCGCCAAGCCCGCGACCAGTTTCGCCAATGGATGACGGCGTAATTCCCAGCGTTTGACCTGCTTGCAGCGCTGGCAGGCTACTGCATTGGCCGGGCGAAAATTATATACTCGAAAGATTCTGAAAGGATATGAAAGACAAGTATGCTTCGCCACGTTTGTTTTAGCGTATTGATCGCCGGCCTTTTGCTGCCGAATGGGCTCGCCGCCGACATCACCCCGGCAGAGGAGCGGGAGATCGCTCTCTGGATCCTGCGGCTGGGGGGACAGGTGATGGTCGATGGGGTTTCGGCACCGATTAGCGACCCTTTCCAGTTGCCGACGCGGGACTTTCGGATCGTCGTGGCGGACCTGCATGGGACAGTAACCGAACCGAAAGACCTGGAGCCGCTGAAGAAACTCGCCTACGTTCGCGAGTTATATGTCCCGGCCCGGGTTTGGAGCCCGGTCAGCGATGTGAAGGCTCCGTTTGCCGATGAATCCTTCGCATACTACCAGGCGATGACGCGGCTGGAGAAGTTTCATGCGGGGCTGACTACGCTGGCCTGGCTCGACATTGGCGATGAAGGGGTGAAGCGGATGGCGCCGCTGACCCAGCTTAAACATCTTCGCTTGAACAATACGACGATCAAAGACCCGAAGTGCTTTGTAGAGCTCGTGAATTTGGAGTCCCTCGACTTAGGCGATGCTTACGTGTTGGATTATTCGCTGGCGCCGCTCGCGAATATGAAAAATCTTAGACGGCTGAAGTTAGTCGGTACGTTAGTTACCGATGAGGGGATGAAACATCTGCGTGGGTTGACGCGGATGGAAGACCTGGACCTTTACGGCGTGAAGATTACGGACGCGGGAGTGCAGCAACTGAGTCAGATGAAACAGTTGCAGCGGCTTAATCTGCTGGGCGCGCAGATTACGGATGCCAGTGCCGAAGTTCTGGCGCGCTTCACGGAGTTACGGGAGTTGAATCTGTATCGCAGCCGCATCTCGAATGCCGGGCTGGCTAAGCTGCATACGCTGACGAAACTGGAAAATCTGGATCTTCGGTATAGCGGGGTGTCGGGGGCCGGGGTGCAGGCGTTGCGTGGCGCTTTGCCCCGGGTGAAGATCGCGTTTGTGGACGCCTCGCCGGATGGTTCGCGGCTGCGGACCTCGGCGCCGGCGGGGGCGTCGGAGGCCGCGATTGGGAAGTGGCTGGAATCGATGGGCGGACAGGTGAGGATGGCGGGCGGGCGAATCCAGGCGGTCTCGATGGCGCGGGTGCCGTTGACCGATGCGCAGTTAGGATATTTGGCTGGGTTGGGCGCGATGGAAAAGCTGAATCTGGAGGCGACCGAGGTGGGGGACCTTGGACTGGCTTCGCTCGAGAAACTGACTAACCTACGGGATCTGAATTTGAATTTTACTTCCGTGTCGGACCGCGGCCTAGCTTCGTTGCGAGGGTTGAAGAACCTGCGGCGGCTGGAGCTTTCCGGGGTGCGCGCGTCGGGAGCGGGGTTCGCGCAGTTGGCGGGGCTGACGACGCTACTGGACTTAGACCTGACGTCGACTCCGGTATCGGACGAGGCGGTGGCGCACGTGGCGAAGATTACCTCGCTGGAGCGGCTCTCCCTGGCTTATTCCGACATCACCGATGAGGGGATTGGGGCGCTGGCGAAGCTGACGAATTTGACCTCGCTGGATTTGCGCGGGGTGGATGCCGGGGATGCGGGGGTGGGGAAGTTGGCGGCGATCGGGAGTTTGCGGGAGCTGGACCTGAACCATGGGCGCTTTACGGACAAGGCGCTGCTATCGCTGAGCTTGTTGCCGAAGTTAGAACGGCTGGAGATGAGTAATACGCGGGTGACGGATAAGGGCGTTGAGTCGCTGGTGAGCATGGCGACGCTGCGCAAGCTCAACTTGAGTTATACGTCGATATCGGACAAGGCGATTGAGTTACTCAAGCCGGTGCCGCTCGAGAGCTTGAGTATGGATCATACGAACATCACGGATCGCGGGGCGGAGATGCTGCGCTCCATGACGACGCTACGGGCGTTGGATCTGTATCATACCGGCGTGAGCAAGGTGGCTTTCGCCGCGTTGCAGGGTTCGCTGGGGCAGTGCAGTATTTTTTACGATGAGCAGTCCGCGTTGCCGGGCAGGAGAGGGTCATGATGTTTCCTTTTGTCTTCTTTCTCGTGTTGACGGCGTCGGCCGTGGAACGAATTGGAGGTAAGGCGGAGGTCGACGCGGCTGGAAATATTGTCGCGATCAACCTGCGCGGCAGTTGGATCAACGACGCGGAGATGGTGGATTTGGCGCGGTTGCCGCACCTGCGGCGTCTGGACCTTTCGCATACGCGGATCAGCGACGAAGGGATGTTGCATTTGAAATCGGCGCCGGCGATTACGGACCTTAACCTTTACTATTCGGAGTGGATCACGGACCAGGGCCTGACGGCGGTTCGAAACTGGAAGCAGCTGAAACGGCTGAATCTGCGGGGCACGCGGATTTCCGACAGTACGCTGGCGCTGGTGGCGAAGTTACCAGCGTTGGAAGCATTGGATATCGCGAATACGCAGGTGACGGACAACGGGCTGGACCATTTGATTACGCTGACGAACTTGAAGGAGCTTTCGCTGGGCCGGAGCCGGCTGAGTGAAAACGCGCTGGAGGTGTTGCGGATGATGCCTACGCTGACCTATCTCGATTTGGGCGGAGCGCGGAGCACGGCACCGGACGCGGCCGGACGGCGGCGGGGCGGGGTTGGTTCGTTGAACGATGAGACGCTGCGGGCGTTGGGGGAGCTGAAGGGGTTACGGACGTTGAAGCTGGGATTTTCGGATATCTCGGTGACGGGATTGGCAAAGCTGAGTGGGCTGGATAAGGTGGAGAAGTTGGGGTTGGAATGGTGCCAGGGGCTGGACGACAGCGCGATTCCTGAGTTCGTGAAATGGAAGTCGCTCCAGTATTTGGATTTACAAGAGACGCGGGTGACGGAGGCGGGGGTGGCGATGCTGCGGAAGGCGAGGCCGGGGATGATCGTCCTCGCGAATCCTAAGGTGAGTAAGGCGGAGTAGCTTAGGCCGGTGCTTGCGGGAGCGGGCGGGTGGCGGTGGGGAACCGGGCGAAGTTGCTGCCGAGGGCGTTGTCGGCCAAGGTGAGTTGGCTCGATCGATTGCTGGGTGCAGTGAAGCGGAGGCGGGGGTGGCGATGCTGCGGAAGGCGAGGCCGGGGATGATCGTCCTCGCCAATCCTAAGGTGCGTAAGCCGGAGTAGCTTAGGCTAGTACTTGCGTGAGTTGGCGGCTGGCGGTGGGGAACCGGCCGAAGTTGGCGCCGAGGCCGTTGTCGGCGAGGGTGAGGTAGAGATCGCCGATGGTCCCGGTTAAGTGGGCGTGTTTGCCGAGGGCGAGTTTGCCTTTGCTTCCGGCGACCAGGGCGATCATGCCGTTGTTTTTATGCGGCCCGGCTTCGGCGTGCTCGTGGACGAAGGTGAGGACAGTGTTGTCGAGAACGTTGCCGGCTCCTTCGGGAATTGATTTCAGCTTGCCGACGAGGTAGGCAAACTCTTCGACGTGCCAGCGGCAGATGTCGCGGAGGATCCGTTGGCCTTCCGGACCCTTTTCGCCGGGTGCTTTGCCATCTTTATGGGTGTAATCGTGATGGCGGGCGGCGGTGTGGCCGAGCCAGGGGAAACGGGCGAGGCCTTGGCACTTCGTGAGCATATAGCTGGCGACGCGGGTTTGATTGGTGGCCAGGGCGTAGGCGAGCAGATCGCTTTGAATGCGGGCGATGCGGGGCCAGTCCTTGAGGTCGAAGTCTTCTTCGGGCGCGGTCATGATCTTCCGGAATTCGGGGGGGAGGGCGGCGATGGCGCGTTCGAGGTCGCGTACGGAAGAGAGGTGCTCATCGAGGCGCATTTCGTCTTCTTTGGGCAGGCCTTTGCGCAGACCGGCGGCGTCCTGGCGGACGGCGTCGAGGATGCTGCGCTTACGGTTAATCCAACCGTTGTCGCGGGCGCCGAACAGGCGATCGAAGAGGCGATGGGGGATTTCTTCGGGAGGCAGCGGGCGATTGGGGCCGGCCCAGCTCATGTTGCGTTGCATGGCACCGCCGAAGGACTCCTGAGAGACGCCGAGTTGGAGCGAACGGAAGCGCATGTTGTCGCCGAGTTTGGCGGCGAGGAGTTGGTCGACGGAGGGTCCGCCGGGGCCGCGACCGGTGAAGCGGGTGCAGGTCATGAGGGCGCTCATGGAGGACGGATGGCCGTCCCCGCCGAGGCCGCCGACGGCGGCGTTGTCGAGGCCGCTGAGGACGAGGACGTCGTCCCGATGGCGGGCGAGGGGGGTCAGGCAGGGGGTGAGATCGTAGTCGGTGCCGACGCGATTGGGGATCCAGTAGCGTTCCGGGATGCCATTGCCGTTGAACCAGAGGACGAAGCGGGGATCAACTTTTGCGTTTTTCTCGGGTGCCGCCGCGAAGGCGGTGCCCGAGGAGTTGAACATGGAGATCAATGGGGGCAGGCCGACGACGACGGGGGCCTGGGCGAGGCTGAGGCCTTTGAGGAAGATGCGGCGAGAGAGCCGGGTGCGTTTTGTGATCACGTTGGACATTTATCGCGCTCCTGCAACT
>JBKJLJ010000029.1:0-9196 GCA_046597015.1 Bryobacteraceae bacterium | reverse complement strand
TTGAGGCGGTAGGTGAACTCGTCGCCGCGGCCGTCGGGGAACTGGAGGGTAGAGAAGGCGGGGCCATCCTGCTGGTTGCGGGAGTAGCCGAGGAGGAAGCGGAAGCGGTTTTGGGGGAGGATGACGACGTCGTGATCCTGGAGTTGGCGTGTGGTGTTGATGAGGTGCTGGCCGTTGGCGATGGTCAGGGCGGGGTTGTAATAGTCCATCCCGCGCCAGGTTCCGTCATAGCGGTAGAGCTTGGCTTTGCTGACGCGAAGGGAGGAGAACTGGTAGGGGTCGTTGCCGAGGCCTTGCGTGGAGAGGACGATCTCGTCGAAGTACTTGCCGGTGCCGGGCTTCTTTGAGTTGACGGTGAGGTGGCTGCCGAGGAGGCGGATGCCGTTGCCGTAGTTGACGTCGCTGCGGAACTTGCCTAGGTTACCTTCGACCGCGCGGAAGCGGTAGCCGGTTTCAAAGGAGTTGACGATGTTATAACCGGCGAGGTCTTCGCCTTTCGCGTCGCCGGCGCGTTGGGGGGTGGGGGCGACCAATGGCTGGGCGGAGAGACCCGCGGTGAACAGAAGAGCGCTGAGGAGGAGGGGTCTCATCGCAGGAACCTCGCGTCGGCGTTGGAACCGTGGATTTTGACGTGGCAGGTAGTGCAGTTTTGGTAACGGGGGTCGGCCATATTGTGGGAGGCCGATTGGGTGGGGATGCCTTCGCCGGTACGACCAAAGCCAGCCGCGCCGTTGTGGCATTCCAGGCAGAGCGTAAAGACGACGGGTCGATTAAGGAGCCGGGGGTTGGCCGAGCCATGGGGGGCGTGGCAACTGTTGCAGCCATCGACGCGGAGGGCGGCGTGTTCAAACAGGAATGGGCCGCGCTTGTCGGCGTGGCATTGGACGCAGGACTGTTCGTTGGATTGGGCATGCTGCTGCATGCGGGGCCGCTGGCCCATGCGCCAGTTAGAGGCCGGAGCACCGTGGGGGTTGTGGCAATCCGAACATTGGACGGTGCCTTCGTTGACGCGATGCTTGAACGGCATGGAGAACTGGGCTTTAACGTCGGTGTGGCAGGTGTAGCAGAGATCCTTCTGCTGGTGGGCGAGAAGGTGTTTGGGAGTCGCCGGCTTATGGATGGAGTGGCAGTTGGCGCAGACGACTTCGGACTGAGTGTGGCTGCTGCGGCGGATATTGGCGCGGGACATATCCTTCGAGTGGCATTGGAGGCAGTTGTCGAGAGACTTCTTGGGGGTGAGCGTAGAGAAGGCGATGATCGCGTCCTTCTTCCCGCCGCCGTTGACGTGAGCGCGACCAGGGCCGTGACAGCTTTCGCAGCCGCGGTCGGCCTTGGTGTGGGCGTTGCGGAAGAACTCCTGGGTCTGGACGAGGTGACACCCTCGGCAGGCCTGCGAGCCGATGTAGGGGTCCTTGGGAGCCTGGGCCCACAAGACGCCGAAGAAGAGTAAGAACAATCCCCAAAAGCGCAGCACTTTCGCTACTATAAGCGATCCGGGCCGGCTACAGTTGTGAAAAGTGTCCAAGGTTGGCTCGGGAGATCCTTAAGGAAAGGCTTGGCCCAACGGGTGGTGGGGTGTTTCCGAAGGTGAGGGGCGGCGCGGAAGTGGAGTCCGCAGGAGTGGCCCATCGAGGCGTCGAAGCTGAGTTTTTCGGCCATTCTGGCGTCGGCCACCTTGGCTTGGACGGCGCCGGCGAGGCCGAAAGGGCCCATCCAGCCTTTAATGCCGCGGGGGGAGAGATCGATGTGACCGCAGAGGGTCCGTTCGTTGGGATCTACTTTGCCGGTGAAGGAATCGACGTGATCGGACAGGAAGGCTTTGGCGAGGTCGGTATCGATTTTCCCTTTGTGTTGGGCCAGGAGCTGGTCCCAGCGGATGTGCCGGGCGTTGGCGGAGACGGTTTTGTCGGAGGGGTCGAAGGTGGTTTCTTCAGCGATGAGTTTGGGGTTGATGGGGAAGTTGGAGCCGACGAAGTAGCCGTCGGTCGTGCGTTGGAGGGTAACGTTTTTAAGGCCGAGTTCGAGGCTGGCGATCTCGCCGGTTTTGCGGTCGCCGATGAGCCAGGTGTTGGCATAGCCGCCGTTGTTGCCTTCGGTCATGATGCGGGTAAAGGCGTCGATGGAGTCGGCGTACTGCATGGCCTTGCGGGCGCGGATGAACTCGGGGACGCCGGCGGGGTCAAAACCGGAGAAATTACTGATGGTCGTTTCGGTGATCATCATGCCGCCGGAGTTGACGCCGAAGTCGTCCCCGGAGTGGATAAGGCCCGGCATCCCATCCATGAGGAAGCGGAAGCCTTTGGCCGGTTGTATATCAAATACGACATTCCAACGGGCGCCCTCGGCGTAACCGGTCCAGGCGTTATGGGCGATCACGATCTCGCCGCTTTTGGTGAAGCTGCCGGTCGCGATGAAGGCGGAGCAGCGCTCGGGGACAGGGACGGTGGATTTCTCGGAGAAGGGGACATAGTAGGGACCGAGTTCCAGCCAGGCATTGAGGGCGACGATGTCCCAGAGGTCGAGTTTGAGGCCGCGGGCGATGACGCCGTCGGTGATGCCTTGGAGTTCGTCGCGGTACTCGGCTTCGATCTTGGGCCAGAGGACCTCTTCAGCGGCTTTGCGGAAGAAGGCCCAATCCTTTTTCGTATCGTGTTCGAGGGAAGCAGCGATGACGCGCCGGGTATCGCCGATTTCGGGAGCCAGGAGATAACCGTGCTGGAAACCGATCACGTTCGGTTCGCCTTCGAGATGAACATGGACCCAGCCACTTTTTGCAGGTTTCCTAAACGCGGATCGAAGTCGTGCGTCTGTATTCGTAGGCTCGGCGACCCTTGCCGCGGGTGGTACGCCGGCCCAGCAATAGGACAGTGCTACCGACGCTAGCCATACCAGCCTGATTCGCATGAATGTCCTTCGATTTTCAGTATATTGGGAATGATGATGCTACGACTATTCGCTCTACAATTTTTAATTCTTTCCGCCCTGATGTTTGCCCAAAGGCTACCGGGACCGGAGCCAACGATCGTGATTGATCCGGACAAACCAAATGAGGTGATCGCAACGGTGGACGGGAAAGTATTCACCCAGATGGACTTGCAACTCCTTTTGGTGACGATGTCGAAGGCGCAGCAGGACTCGGTAAGGAGCAATCCGGTGGAAGCGTTGCGGATGTACGGATGGCTAAAGAAAATGGCGGCGATGGCCGAGAAGGCTGGCTTGGATAAGGAGAGCCCGTACGCGCAACGGATCGAGATGAACCGATTGACACTGCTGAGCGAAGCGATAATTTCCCGGCACGAGCAGGACGATATTCTGCCGCCTGAGACGCTGAAGGGCTACTACGAGCGGATGAAGGACCAGTTCTCGACGGCGAACTTGAAGCTGATTTATTTGTCATTTTCAAACGAGACGGAAGAATTGCAGGCGAAGAAAAAGGGCGAGGAGTTACATGCCAAATTAAAGGCGGGGGCGGATTTTGTAGCGCTCGTGAAGGAATACTCGAAAGATCAGACATCGAAGGACAAGGACGGAGACTACACGCCGGTGAAGCGGTCGGACGACATTCCGGAGAATGTGAAGGCGACCCTATTCGGGCTGAAGCCGGGGGAGTTCAGCGTTCCTTTACGGTTGCCGAATGGGTACTACCTGTTCAAATTGATCTCGTTTACGAACAAGACTTACGATGAAGTGAAGGATACGTTGTACACCGACGTGAAGCAGCAGCGGAACCGGGAATGGCTGCAGCAGATGCGGACAAGCGTGGAAGTGAAGGTGGCAGCGCCCGCCAAGTGATACGATGAAAGCACCTTCCGATGATCCAGACCGTCCCCGATATTCTGGCCCGCATCGTCGACGAAAAGCGGCGTGAACTGCGGGAAAATGCCGTCGATGAGCGGCTCGAAGAGTTAGCTTGGGCATCCCGGCCGGCCCGACGCGATTTTCGCGCCGCGTTGACGGCGGGGCCGCCGGCGGTGATCGCCGAGATTAAGAAGGGTTCGCCGAGCAAGGGGATTTTCACGGAAACGTTTGATCCGGCGCGGATCGCTGCCCAGTATGAGAAGGGCGGAGCGGCAGCGCTTTCGGTGCTGACGGATCGCTCGTTCTTCTTCGGTTCGTTTTCTGATTTGCAGGCGGCACGAGGGGCGGTGGGATTGCCGGTGCTGCGGAAGGATTTCACGATTGTCGAGCAGCATGTGTGGGAAGCGGCGGCCTACGGGGCGGACGCGATCCTGCTGATTGCGGCGATTTTGAGCGTGACGGAGATGCGGCAGTTGCGGGAGTTGGCGGCAAGTTTGGGGTTGGCTTCGCTCGTCGAAGTACACGACGGCGTGGAACTGGAACGGGCGTTGGATTCGGGGGCGGAGATTCTTGGCGTGAACAATCGGGACCTCCATACTTTTCGGGTCACTCTGGAGACTTCGTTGCGTTTGGCGGAGCGAATTCCGACAGGCGTAGTAAAAGTAAGCGAGAGCGGCATTCATGGGTCGGCGGACGTGAAAGCTTTGCAGGAAGCGGGTTACCAAGCATTTTTGATAGGGGAGCACTTAATGCTGGCTCCGGATCCGGCGGCGGCGTTGCGGGCGCTGCGGGCATGATGGTCAAGGTGTGCGGGATTACGAACCAGGCCGATGCGGACGCGGCAGCAGGGGCGGGGGCGATCGGATTCAACTTTTACGCGCCGAGCCCGCGGTATTTGACCCCGGCCGTGGCGGGGCAGATTGCGACGGCGCCGGGCGTTCTGCGGGTGGGCGTATTCGTAAACGAACCGCGAGCGGGAGAGATTGCGCGGGAGGCTCGGCTGGACGTGGTGCAGTTGCATGGGGATGAGGGCGACGGTCCGGATGGGCTTCGGATTTGGAAGGCTTACCGGGTGACGGACGAGTTTTCCATCGAGAAATTGGCGTTTCCAGCGGAAGCGTTTTTGCTCGATGCTCCGAGCGAATTGTACGGGGGGAGCGGGCATACTTTTGATTGGAACCGGGCGAAGGGTGCCGAGCGGAAGATTCTGCTGGCGGGGGGCTTGGGGCCCGACAACGTGCAAGCGGCGATCCGGGCAGCGCAACCCTGGGGGGTGGACGCGTGTTCGGGGTTGGAGTTGCGACCGGGAATTAAAGACCACGGGATGGTCGCACGGTTCATCGAATTGGCATTAACAGCATGATTACTTCTTCACAACCTGATATCGGCGGACACTTCGGACCCTACGGCGGACGGTACGTTCCTGAAGTTTTGATGAATCCGCTGGACGAGCTCGAACAGGCTTATGCGGCGGCGCGGCAGGATCCGGCGTTTCATGCCGAGTTGGCGGGGCTGCTGAAAGATTACGCCGGACGGCCGACGCCGCTTTATTTCGCTAAGCGGCTCAGCGAGACGTTGGGCGGGGCGAAGATCTACATTAAGCGCGAAGACCTACTTCACACCGGGGCGCACAAGATTAACAACGCGCTGGGGCAGATTCTTCTGGCGCGGCGGATGGGCAAGCAGCGCATCATCGCCGAGACCGGGGCGGGTCAGCATGGTGTCGCGACGGCGACGGTTTGTGCCTTGTTTGGCATGAAATGCGTGATCTACATGGGCGAGGAAGACATGCGCCGGCAGCGGCTGAATGTGTTCCGGATGCGGCTGCTGGGGGCGACCGTGACAGGCGTGACGAGCGGAAGCCGGACGCTGAAAGACGCGATCAGCGAAGCGATGCGGGACTGGGTGACAAACGTCGGGGATACGCATTATCTGCTGGGTTCGGCGCTGGGGTCGCACCCGTATCCGATGATGGTGCGGGACTTCCATAGCTGCATGGGGATTGAGGCGCGGGCGCAAATTTTAGAGAAAGAAGGCCGCTTGCCGGATCAGGTGATTGCTTGCGTGGGCGGCGGATCGAATGCGATTGGAATTTTCCATGCGTTCATCCCGGATACCGCGGTGAAGTTGATCGGGGTGGAGGCCGGGGGACGGTCGCTCGCCCCAGGTGAGCACGCGGCGCGGTTTGCGGGCGGGAGTCCGGGGGTATTGCAGGGCTGCTACAGCTACGTGCTGCAGAACGGCGACGGGCAGATTTCGCTGACGCATTCGGTGAGCGCGGGGCTGGACTACGCGATGATTGGACCGGAGCATGCGTATTTGGCGGATCAGGGGCGGGCGGAGTATGTGCCTTGTTCGGACGCCGACGCGTTGGAAGCGGCGCAGGTATTGGCGCGGACCGAAGGGTTGATTCCGGCGCTGGAGAGTGCGCATGGGATCCACGAAGCTTTACGGCGGGCGCCGGAGGCGAAAGGGCAGATATTCATTGTGAATCTGTCGGGGCGTGGGGACAAAGACATCGATATCTATCGTGAAAACTTGAAAGAGCTGGATGAACCCGAGTCGAATTAGTCAACTATTTGCGCGTTGCCGCGCGGAAAACGAACCGGCGTTAATCGCCTACATCACGGCGGGGGACCCGTCGCTGGAACGGACGGTTTCACTCGTTGAGGCGATGGAGTTGGGAGGAGCGGACCTGATCGAGCTGGGGGTTCCCTTTTCGGACCCGATTGCGGATGGGCCCGTAATTATGCGCGCGACCGAACGAGCGCTGGCCCATGGCGCCAGCCTGGCCGGGGTACTTGAGGTGGCGCGACAGGTGCGAAAGCGGAGCCAGATTCCGATGCTGTTATTTTCCTACCTGAACCCGTTGCTGAAGTATGGGTTTGAGAAGCTGGCGGCGGACGCGGTGGCGGCCGGTATTGACGGCATCCTGATGACGGACGCGAGCGTGGAGGAGGCCGGGAAGTTTGTGCCGGTGGTGCGGGCGGCGGGGTTGGACACCGTGTTCTTGGCTGCGCCGACTTCGCCGATCGAGCGGCTGAAAAAAGTCGCGGAGTTTTCGTCGGGATTTGTCTATTTGGTTTCCCGGACCGGGGTGACGGGGGTGCAGGATCAAGTGTCGGGGTCGGCGGCGGAGTTAGTGGAGAAGATGCGGCAAGTGACGGATTTGCCATTGGCGGTCGGGTTTGGAATCGCGAAGGCGGCGGATGCGGGAGAGGTCGCGAAAATTGCGGATGGCGTGGTGGTCGGCAGCGCATTTGTGCGAATTATTGAGAGCTACGCGGGGTCGCCGGAGTTGGAGAGCAAGCTGGAAGAGTTCACGCGCGAACTGAAAGAGGGCGCTAGGACGGGGCGGAAGTGACCGCGGATGAGGCGGCCCAAGCGGCACTGGCGGAGTGCCGGGCGCAGATCGACGAAGTGGATCGGCGGCTGGTGGGGCTGCTGAACGAGCGGGTGTTGGTGGTGCAGCGGATTGGAGAAATTAAGCAGAATTCGGGGCTAAACGTCTACGAGCCGAACCGGGAAAAGAAGGTGATCGAGAACGTGTTGGGATCGAATGACGGACCGTTGCCCGGTGATGCGGCGGTGCGGATTTTTGAACGGATCATGGACGAAATGCGGACGATTCAGCGGGATCGGATGCAGGAGAAGGAAAACTAATGCTGGTTGTGATGCAAGCGGGCGCGACGGAAACGCAAGTGGAGCGCGTGATCGATAAGTTGGTCATGATGGGTTTCACGGTGCACAAGTCGACCGGGGTGACGCACACGGTGCTGGGGGGCGTGGGACCGCAGGAACAGTTTGATCCGCGCGAGTTTGAGGCGCTGGACGGGGTGAAGGAGTGCCATCCGATTGTGTCGCCGTACAAGCTGGCGAACAAGAGTTTTCGACCGCAGGGGACCGAGATCACTGTTCGCGGAGTGAGAATTGGCGGGCCGGAAGTGGTGGTGATGGCGGGGCCGTGTTCGATTGAGAACCGGGACCAGATTGAGCTGTCCGCCGAGATTGTGGCCAAGGCGGGAGCGAAAGGGATTCGCGGTGGGGCGTTTAAGCCGCGGTCGAGCCCTTATAGTTTTCAGGGGCTGGGGGAAGAGGGGCTGAAGATGATTCGGACGGCAGCGGACCGGCAGGGCCTTTTCGTCGTGAGCGAAGTGATGGAGAAGAGCCAGATTGGGCTTTTGAGCGAGTACTCGGATGTTCTGCAGGTGGGGGCGCGGAACATGCAGAACTTTAATTTACTGCGGGAGTTGGGGACGATCCGGAGGCCGGTATTGCTGAAACGCGGGATTGCGGCGACGATTGAAGAGTTGCTGCTGTCGGCCGAGTACATCATGTCGGGCGGCAACTACGAGGTGATTCTGTGCGAGCGCGGGATTCGGACGTTTGAGACGGCGACGCGGAATACGTTTGACGTTTCGGCGATTCCGGTGCTGCACGGGTTGACGCATTTGCCGGTGGCGGCGGATCCGTCGCACGGGGTAGGCAAACGGAATCTGGTGGCTCCAATGGCGCGGGCGGCGGTGGCGGCGGGGACGGACTTGCTGCTGATCGAAGTGCACCATGACCCGGACCATGCGTTAAGCGACGGGGCGCAGAGCCTGTTTCCGGAGCAGTTTGTGGAGCTGATGGAGCAGTTGCGGGGGATCGCCAAGGCCGTCGGCCGGGGGCTGTAAACGATGGAGCGGGTGGCGATTTGCGGCGTGGGGCTGATGGGCGGATCGTTCGCCCTGGGCCTGCGCCGGGCGGGGTTTACGGGCTCGATTGTGGGAGTTAGTTCGGAGCGAACGATCGCCGAGGCCGTGGAGCTGGGAGTGGTCGAGCGGGGAGTGACGCTAGAAGAGGCGGCAGCGTCGGCGGATCTGATCTACCTGGCGCAGCCGATTTTTAAGATATTAGAGGCGATTCCGGTATTGGGGAAGATGCTGGGGCCGCAGGCGACGGTGACGGACGCAGGGAGCACGAAGGGGCTGATTGTCGCGGCGATGCGGGCGCATTTGCCGCAAGGGCAGTTCGTGGGCGGGCATCCGATGGCGGGGAAGGAAAGCCGGGGGGTGCGGGGGGCGGATGGCGGGTTGTTTCGGGGTAGGACGTACGTGTTGACGGCGGAGCATTGGCTGCGGGGATGGGTGGAGAAAATGGGGGCGCGGGTGGTGATTTTGGGGGCGGAGGAGCACGACCGGGCGGTGGCGTATACGAGCCATTTGACGCAGTTGGTGGCGACGGCGCTGGCGGGGACGGTGACGAAGGCGTTGCCGGGGGAGGAGGTGCAGGTGAGCGGGCCGGGGTTGATCGATACGACGCGGTTGGCGCAGAGTTCGTTCGATGTTTGGCGGGACATTTTGGTGACGAACCGGGAGGAGGTGGACGGGGCGCTGGAGGCGATGATCGCGCGGTT
>JBKJLJ010001047.1:0-5286 GCA_046597015.1 Bryobacteraceae bacterium | reverse complement strand
CCACGTCGCACTTCATCATCACGGAGTCGTAGCCCTGTGCCAGCGGGTACAGAAATTCATGGACGGAAATCGGCGTGGAGTTGGGCGGCAACGACCAGAAGTTCAATCTGCTGGTGGGCCGGGAGTTGCAGCGCGCCTACGGGCAACCGCCCCAGATTGTGGGGACGGTGCCGCTGCTCGAAGGGTTGGACGGCGTCGAGAAGATGTCGAAATCCAAGAACAACTACGTGGGGATTACGGAGCCGGCCCCGGTGATGTTCCAGAAGCTGATGTCGATTTCCGACGATTTAATGTTCCGGTACTACGAGTTGCTCACCGATAAGACGGTGAGTGAAATTCAACAACTGCGTCAAGGCCATCCGAAGGAAACGAAGATGGAGTTGGCCCGGTCGATCGTAGCGGATTTTCATTCTCGAACCGAGGCAGAACGGGCGGCCGAAGAGTGGACGCGGGTGGTTTCGCAGGGTTCGGTGCCGGCAGAGCTCGAAGTTTATACGGTGACAGAGACAGGATTGCGGGTAGATAAGCTACTCGTGCGGTGCGGGCTGGCGGCTTCAGGGAGCGAAGCACAGCGGAAGATCAAAGAAGGAGCGCTGGAAGTGGATGGCGCTCGGGTTTCGGAAATGGTCACGCTGGAGTTCCCGGGAAGTTATGTATTGCGGTTAGGCAAGAAGTGGAAGAAGGTACAAGGATGATCCGCCCCAAACGGTATTTGATGAAAGTTCGCGGTTACGAGCTGCAGTTCGGCGACCGCACATTGATAATGGGAGTGCTCAACGTCACCCCGGATAGCTTCTCGGACGGAGGGCGCTTCAGCGATCCGGATCGGGCGGTAGCCCGGGCGCTTGAGTTGGAGGCGCAGGGTGCCGATATCATCGACATCGGAGCCGAGTCGACCAAGCCGGGCGCTGTGCCGGTGAGTGAGGCGGAGGAGTTGCGGCGGCTGATTCCGGTGTTGAAGAAGCTGGAAGGAAAGCTGACGACTCCAATTTCCGTGGACACGTACATGAGTGGCGTGGCCGAGAAGGCGCTGGAGTATGGGGTGGCGTTCATCAACGACCCGTCGAATTTGACCCTGGATCCGAAGGTGGCGAATGTCGTGGCGTCGCAGGATGCTGGTTTGATCCTGAACCACATGCGGGGCACGCCGGAGACCTGGGCGAAGCTGGGGAATATGACGCATCCGAGCGAATCGGTGCTGAGTGACCTGGAAAACAGCGTGAATCGGGCGCAGAAGGCGCTGGTGGATCGGGGCAAGATCATTATCGACCCGGGTTTAGGTTTCGGGAAGCGCGGGGACCAGAACTACGAGATTTTGGCGCGGTTGGGCAAGTTGCGCGAGTTGGATATGCCGATTATGGTGGGGGCGTCGCGGAAGGCGTTTCTGGGCCAAAAGCTGAACGACAACATGCAGCAGGATTTTGCGACAGCGGCGGCGAACACCGGGGCGATTTTGCAGGGCGCTCACATGGTGCGGGTGCATAAGGTGGCGGCGTTGTTGTGCGCGGTGCAGACGGCGGATGCGCTCTTGCGGAATGGTCCGGAAGAGGTGAAGGAGCACAAAGAGAAGCGTCTGTTTGTGCGGCCTTCGGAGCGGCGTCCTTATGGAGTGGGCGAGGCATCGGATGTGCGTGGACCGCGGGAGTTCCGACCGGCGGCAGCGGCGTCGGATATTGCGCCTGCGGCTGAGGAACGGGGATTTGACGATAGGCCTTCGCGCGACGAGCGGCCTCCGCGGGAGGATCGGGGTGGTGGCGATCAGCCCTATATGAAGCGGCCGCTGTACGGGAATCGGCCTCCGTATCAGGGTAGTGGTGGTGGTGACCGCGGCGGTGACCGTCCGCCTTATCAGGGTGGTGGCGGGGGTGACCGGCCTTATATGAAGCGACCGTCCTATGGGGGCGATCGTCCGCAAGGCGGGGACAGGCCTCCGTATCGGGGCGGTGGAGACCGGGATCGGCCTTCGTACGGCGGTGGAGGCGGAGATCGGCCGTCGCGGCCATCGTATGGCGGCGATCGGCCTTCTTATGGCGGCGGAGGAGGAGATCGTCCGCAGCGTCCGAGTTATGGCGATCGGCCGTCGCGTCCACCTTACGGTGGCGATCGGCCCCAGGGCGGGGATCGGCCGCCGTATCGGGGTGGGGGGGATCGGGATCGGCCTTCGTACGGCGACCGGCCTTCGCGGCCTCCGTATGGCGGGGGAGATCGTCCGTCGCGGCCTCCTTTCGGGGGGGATCGGCCTTCTCGTCCACCTTATGGTGGCGGGGGGGATCGGCCTTCGCGTCCTCCATACGGGGGCGATCGGCCCCAGGGTGGAGATCGACCGTTTCGGCCGCGTCCGTCAAACGACGGCCCGGGAGATCGGCCGTTTCGGCCGCGGTTTCCGAAACCGGGCGGATTCAAGCGCGACTAGTGCGTTGCTTGGGTGAGTTGGCGCTGAAAGGCGGGTAGGATTTGCGGCGGGATCTGCGGTGAATCGAGGTTGGCCAGGGTGACGAGAGTCGCCGGTAGGTCGGCACGAGGAGCCGGGGTTCCGCCGCTTAGTTTTGTGGTGATGGCCTTCACGGAGTCATAACCCATGCGGTAGGGATCCTGCAGGACGAGGGAGTCGATCCATCCGGCGCGGAGATCGGTGACGAACTGTTCGCTAGCGTCGAAGGCGATGAATTTAACCTGCTTAGCTTGGCGGCCTTTGAGCGCTTGGAGGGCTCCGGCGGCGCTGGATTCGTTGTCGGCGAAGAGGCCGGCGAGGTCGGGGTGGGCGGTTAGGGCGTTTTCGGTGACGGCCATGGATTTGGCGCGATCGGCCATGCCGTAAGTCATGACGACGATTTGGATATCGGGGAAGGCGGCCAGGATCTCTTCGCGGAAGCCGTCTTCCCGGTCCATGGTGGAGGCTGAGCCGGGCATGAAGCCGATGACGGCCACTTTACCTTTTCCTTTCAGGATTTCGCCCATACGGCGGGCGGCGAGGCGGCCACCGGCGCGGTTGTCGGTGGCTACATAGGTGAGCCGATTGAGAGTATCGACGTCAGAATCAAAAACGGCCATGGGGATGCCGGCGGCGGTGCCCCGGTCAACGGTGCCGGCGAGGGCTTTCCGGTCCACGGGGGCGAGAGCGATGCCAGCCAGACGACGGGTGATCATGGAGTCGACGATGTCTTTCTGGCGGGATGAATCGACTTCCAGAGTGGGTGCGTTCCATTCGATGGCGTAACCGGATTCGGCCGCAGCTTTCTCTGCCCCAGCTTTGACGGTGAGCCAGAAGACGTGGCCAGCACCTTTGGGCACGACGCCGATGACTTTGTCCGTCGCCCGTTGGCAACCCAAGGCAAACACGAGGACGGAGCACAGGAGAAGGAGAGAACGCATGGTAGGTTAATTCTATATGTCCTTTGTGCGTGTGGGTGCGGCGGGTGATGTCCGGCCAGGCGGGGTGATGATGGTGAAGGTGGGGGCGACCGAGGTGGCCGTGTGTAACCGGGGCGGGAAATTGTATGCGGTGGACAATCGGTGCCCTCATTTGGGCGGGCCGTTATCAATGGGAGCACTCCATGACAACATGCTTGTGTGCCCGTGGCATGGATGGGAGTTCGACTGCACAACCGGGAAGTGCGACTTCAATCCGTCGATCGTGCTGCGGAGCTATGCGGTGGAAGTGGTGAGCGACGACATTTTGCTGGAGTTGCCGTAGAGAATGCCGGAATTGCCTGAGGTAGAGACGATCGTCAGGGCGTTGGCGGTTCGGCTGCAGGGAGCGAGGGTCATTTCCGCTCGATACTGGCCGTCGCGGGTGTTCCGCGGGGTGGTGCCTCCGGCGTTAGATGGGGCTGTGGTGAGAGAGGTGCGTCGCCATGGGAAGTATGTCCTGGCTGAGTTGGATCGGGGCTTCTTGGCGATCCACTTAGGGATGACCGGGAAACTGCTTTTTGAGGTGCCCGAAAGTCCTTATACGCGGGCGGAATGGAGCTTCGACGGCGTGAGACTGAGCCTCGAAGACATCCGGCAGTTCGGGCGGGTGATTTGGTCTCAGCAGATGCCGGATGCATTGCGGCTGCTGGGTCCGGACCCGTTAGAGATAACGAGGGAGGAGTTTGTGAGCCGGGCGGGTAGTCACCGGACCGGAATCAAATCGCTTTTGCTTTCGCAGGGTTTTGTTCGCGGCTTGGGGAACATCTACACCGACGAGCTGCTGTTCCGCGCCGGGGTGCATCCGACCCTGAGCAGTGCTACGTTGTCGACGAAGCGGCTGGGCCAAATGTGGCTCGCAATGAGGGCTTTATTGGACGAAGCGATCTCACTCGGTGGATCTTCGATCTCTGACTACGTGGACACGGACGGACGGCAAGGAACCTTCCAACGGGAACACCGGGTGTACGGTAGAGAGGGAGAGCCGTGCCGAACCTGCGGCTCTCCGATCCAAAAAATAGTTTTAGCGCAAAGGGGAACGCACTTCTGCCCCGTGTGCCAAGAACTCTAGAACTTAACGCCTTTAGCGCGCAGATCTTTCACGACGACGTCGATGCCGACTTTGTCGATGTGCTTGATCCCTTGGACGCTCAACGTCAGCCGGATGAAGCGGTTCTCGGCCGGGTACCAAAAACGCTTACGCTGCATATTCGGCTGCCAGGTGCGGCGGGTTTTGTTATTCGCGTGCGAAACACGATTTCCGAATCGCGTCTTGATACCAGTTACAGGACATTCCATAAGAAGACTCCGAAAATTTGGGGTCAGCAGGGCACACAAACTGTGTGCGCGCAAAGACCAAGGATAACACAATGCACCGAAGTGGCGCAAAACTAATGGTTTCGATTACTCCTGGGTTCCGTCAAATTTGTCCCCGGATAAGATCCGGCGGGTCAAACCAAGGCGCCCAGAAAAAAGCGAGCTGAAGGTAGCATTCACGGAGTGCCCGAGGCCACTTCCATGGTGTTTTTTCAAATAGACCGAGGCACCGGCGTGCCAATCCGATTCCAGGAGCCCCGCATCCAACCGCTTGGACTGCTCCGGGTGAAGGATTCCCTCGGCCTCCGGACTACGGAGAATTCGGCGTCCCGCGCTTTTGACTTGCGCGGCGATCTCGGCATCGGCCCAAAGCTCCCCGTACCGTTGATCGAGAAAGTTCATTCCTTTGAGGAAGGACTTTCGGATGAGGAGGGCCAAGGACCCCGGGTATTCTACCAATTCGGGAATGTGGGGATCGGCCGGGGGGTGCAATACCGGACGAAGATCCGGGGGAGTGGGCAGACGACGAAGATAGGAGGCGGGTTGGCCATCCGGGTCGGT
>JBKJLJ010000943.1:0-2750 GCA_046597015.1 Bryobacteraceae bacterium | reverse complement strand
TGCGCCCAAGCCCGAGATTCGAAACTCGCCCAGGTCATTCGTCGGCCCACCCTGCATCGGCATCAACTGGCCGCCGCGCAGGGTAGCCACTTGCACCATCACCCGTTCCATCGGTTCGTCGTCCTCATCGACCACCCGACCCGTGATCACTGCGTGCGGGTACAACTGAAACGGCGGAACGGCCAGCTTTTCGCCCGCCTTCAAAGTGAGTTGTTTCGGTGCGGCTACGCGAGTTGAGGGACCAAACCCGAGCCGCAGGTATCCCGGCTTTTCGGCGTGGAGAAAGAAACTGCCGGCCCCTAAATCGACGAAGCGGAACTTGCCTTCGGCGTCTGTCTTTGTCAAAAGCGCGTCGCCGCCGGGGGCGGCATTTCGGAGGAATACCGAAACCTTTGCGATCGGCTCGCCGGTCAGCGCGTTCCGCACGCTGCCAGAGACGCTAATCGGATCCTGGGCGGACAGCAGGCTGGGAATCAGACACAGCGTAAGGCGGGCCAGCATGCCCCACGTTACCAGACTTAGTTAGGGGATCCGAGATCTTTTTGCGTTACAAGGGTCAAAGAGATCGCGGCCGACTCCCCTTCGGTGAGCTTCACTTTCTCGAATTTCCCCTGCGCCTTCCGTTGGGCATCCTCGTCGAATTCGGCGGCCATCTCGGCGCTTTCCAGGGCAATCGCTCGATACTCGCCCGGGGCGAGGCCAGCTTGGCTAAACTGCCCTTGCGCGTCGATTTTCGCCGTAATCCGGCCGTTCGGGTCCGCCCCGATCAGCCAGACGACCCCCGTGGTCGCGTCCTTCACCCGGCCGCTCACCGTCGCCGGTTTGGTCCCCAATACGACGTCCACCGGGGCCACCGCGTCCGCCGCGCTCAAATCCAGGCCGGTCACAAACACCTCCTGACCGGCGACGCTCACGGACTTCACATAGGTCCCCGCCGGCGGCGTTACGCTGATCTGAAACTTGTCCCGGCCAACGCGCCGCATTTCGAAACTGCCGTCGGGTTTGACCGCCGCCTCGGTATACCCCGGTCCAGGAACGGTGCTCGCAAGCCATAGTTTCGTGTCGCTCAATTTGGCGGTGGAGGTCGCGTCGAACCGGATTTGGCCGCTGACTTTGAGCGGCGCGCCAGCGAAAAGCACGACGCCCTCGGCCGCCGCACTGCCCACCTCGACGGTCGCTCGACCCACGGTCAGCGGCGGTCCCTTTTGAAACGACAGCAGCGTCAGCAAGTAAGAACCTGGGGCGACCCCCGCCGTTTCGAAAGTCCCGTCGGCTCGCACGCGCCCGCCGCCCGCGCCCATGCCCCCCCCTCCGCCTCCGCCGCCGGCGCTCTCCCGGCCCCCCACCATCACCTGATACCCTTCTCGCTCCGTCCCTTTCTCCATCCCTTGCACCCGCCCGCGAATCCGATAGATCGGCGAGCGCCGCAGCGGAATCACCAAACCGGTAACGTCCTGTCCCGGAGTCATGGTCACCGGTGCCGCGTTGGTTTCCTCACGGGCAGCGGGGTAGTACGTCACCGGGTAGCCGAACTCCTGCATCGAGCCGTCAGGATTCCGCCCGGGTCCAACCACCGTGTTATCGCGTCGCACCATCACGAGGTACTTGCCCGGGGTGACTTGCGTGATGCGAAACTCGCCCAGGTCGTTCGTCTGCCCCGCCTGTGCCGCGCTGCGCCGCCGGGCGCTCGCCTTGGCCGAGATCACCGCTACGGTCGCCCGCTCCACCGGTTCCCCGTCTTCATCCACCACCTTTCCCGTGACCACCCCTTGTGGCGTCAACCGAAGTTCCAACCCGGTCATCGTTTGCCCGGCGTCAACTTTCACGGCATATGGGTAGGTTCCCCGCAAAAAGCCGGTCCGAACGGCGACCAATCGATACTCTCCGGCCGGCACTTGGCCAATTACGAACCCGCCATCGGGGCCGGTGGTGCCCTGCAAAGTTGTTCGTTGCAGGGTCAACGTTACGGTCGCTTTGCGCACCGGTTCGCCCGTCATGCCATGCACCACCCGGCCGCTCACCATCCCCACTTTGGGTGCCTCTTGCGCGAAGGCGAAAGTAAGGCAAAACAAAAGCAAAGAAAGGTGTCGCATCTTTCTTAGAATACAGGACTTACCCTCGGCTGATTTGTTATGATGAGATAAGTTTTGTAAGGAGCTCCATTTGGCCGACGATCAGAATCCAAATCAGCCTGCGCCCGGCGCGAACAACACCATTCTCATACCGGTAAACATCGAAGATGAGATGCGCAAGTCGTATCTCGACTACGCGATGTCCGTAATCATTGGACGCGCGTTGCCGGATGTTCGGGACGGACTGAAGCCCGTTCACCGCCGCATTCTTTTTGGCATGAGTGAGCTCGGTTTAAACTACAACCGGCCCACGCGCAAGTCCGCCAAAATCGTCGGCGAAGTGATGGGTAAGTTCCATCCCCACGGCGACTCGGCGATCTATGATGCGCTTGTCCGTATGGCCCAGCCTTTCTCGCTGCGGTATCCGCTGGTCGATGGCCAAGGCAATTTCGGATCGGTCGACGGTGACCCGCCCGCCGCCATGCGGTACACCGAAGCGCGGCTGACCAAAATCGCCGCGACCATGCTCGATGACATCGACAAGGAAACGGTCGATTTCCGTGCGAACTACGACGATAGCGAACATGAACCGGAAGTGCTTCCGGCGCGGGTCCCGAACCTGCTCATCAACGGCAGCTCCGGTATCGCCGTCGGCATGGCGACGAATATTCCGCCGCA
>JBKJLJ010000927.1:0-7578 GCA_046597015.1 Bryobacteraceae bacterium | reverse complement strand
CGGTGGACCTGACGTTTTTCGGCCATACGCATTTGCAGGGCGGCTTTCAGTTGCACCAGCGGAAGACGGTGGTGATTGGCCCGCCGTTTCCGGACGAGAGCGAGTATGCTTTTGAGTTGGCGGCGGGGTATCGGTATCTGGTGAACCCGGGATCGGCGGGACAGCCGCGGGATGGGGACTGGCGGGTAGGCTGTGCGATTTACGACAGCGAGGTGGCGGCGGTGCAGTTGCTCCGTTTCCCTTACGAGCTAGAGGCGACGCAGAAGAAGATCCGGGAGGCAGGATTGCCTCCCTTGTTGGCGGACCGGTTGGCGCGGGGGTATTAGAAACGGTTCAGGAAGAACGTCTCTTCGGACGGGCGGCGGTTGCGGGGCCCGGCTTCGCGGGTTTGCTGGGCTTCCGGGAGTTGGGCGCGGTCGCCGTAGTGGCCGAGGGCGAGGCCAGCGACGGGGGTGAAGCCTTCCGGAATGGCGTAGAGTTCGCGGACGCGGTCCGGCAGGATACCGCCCATCTGGTGGGCATAGATGTTGTGGTGCATGGCCTCGATGACGAGGGCCATGGTGGCTTGGCCGGTGTCATACCATGCGTAGGAGTTGGGTTTGCCGTTGGCTTTGAAGGTGTCGCAGGCGACGGAGATGGCGAGGAAGGGGGCAGCGGCTGCCCAACTCTGGTTGCCAGGGACGAGGCAACTGAGGAGTTTCGAGTGCGCCTCGGGGTTATCGACTGTGGCGTAGATGAATCGCCAGGGTTGCTCATTGAAGCAGGATGGCGACCAGCGGACGGCGTCCATCAGGCGGGCGAGGACATCGGGTGCGATGGGCTCGGAAGAGAACGCGAGCGGGCTCCAGCGGTCAGCGAGGAGCGGATGGATGATGGTTGATTTGTTCATGGAAGTGGGCAAATATCTTCTTGGCGGCGGCGGGGCCGACCTCTTGGGAGAGGGTGGATTCGCTAGCGAGTCGAACGGCTTCGAGGCTGCCGAGGGTTTGGAGTAGTTTGGCGACGGTGCGTTCCCCGACGCCGGGAACATCGAGGAGTTCCGAGCGCATACGGGTGACGTTGCGGCGGGTGCGATGGAAGGTGACGGCGAAGCGGTGGGCTTCGTCGCGGATGGTTTGGATGACGTGGAGGACGGGGTTGTGGCGGTCCAGTTTGACGGGTTCGTCTTCCTGACCGTAGACGTAGATGATCTCCTCGCGTTTGGCGATGGAGGCAATGGTCTGGTCGGTGACGCCGAGGGCTTCGAGGGCTTCGGCGGCGGCATGGAGTTGGCCAAGGCCACCATCGATGAGGACGACGCTGGGGAAGGAGGTGCCCTCTTCTTTGAGGCGCGAGTAGCGGCGGGTGACGACCTCGCGCATGGAGGCGAAGTCGTCATTGCCGACGACGGTTTTGATGATGAATTTGCGGTAGTCGGCCTTCTTCATTTTGCCTTCTTCCCAGACGACCATGGAGGCGACCTTGTCGGTACCGGAGATGTGGGAGATGTCGAAGCACTCGATGCGGGTGGGGGGGGCCGCGAGATTGAGCGCGTCTTCAAGGGCGGTGGCGACGGAGTCGACGGTGGGCTTGAGAATGCGGAAACGGGCCTCGAAGCAGTGTTTGGCGTTGGTTTCGGCGAGGTCGAGGAGGGCTTTGCGATCGCCGCGTTGGGGGGTGCGGATTTCGACGCGGCGGCCGCGCTTCTCGGTGAGGAGTTCGGCGAGGGCTTCGCGGTCTTCGAAGTCGTCGGGGACGTGGACGACGGCGGGGACGTAGGCCTGGTCGAGGTAGACCTGCTTGATGAGCGCGGCCATGAAGTCGGGGCCTTCGAAATCGAAGCGGTCTTCCCAGTAGAACTCGCGGCGGTCGACGATGCGGCCGTTGCGGACATGGAAGAGGTTGACGGCGATGAGGGGGGGCTCGGCGTAGTAGGCGAAGATGTCGATATCGTCGCCGGAGGCGGTGGCCATCTTCTGGGTATGCGACATCTCGTCAATGGTGACGAGAGTGTCGCGGAGGCGGGCGGCGCGTTCGAAGTTGAGTTCGGCGGCGGCTTCGGCGATCTGTTCGCGGATGTGGGATTCGAGGTCTTTCAGGCGTCCTTCGAGGAAGAGGCGGGTCTGGCGGACGGCTTCAGCGTATTCGGGGGGGGTGACGAGGCCTTCGACGCAGGGGCCGAGGCAGCGGCGGATGTGGAACTGGAGGCAGGGGTGGGTGTGCTTGCGGTTGAAGTCGATTTTGCAGGAGGGGATCTTGAATTGACGGTGGATGAAGTCGGTGAGGCGGTAGGCGAGGTTGCCGGGGAAGTAGGGTCCGAAGTAGGAGGCACCGTCTTTGCGGAGGCGGCGGGTGACGAAGACGCGGGGGACGCGTTCGTTGGTTAGCTTGATGTAGGGGTAGGTTTTGTCGTCTTTGAGGAGGACGTTGAAGCGGGGTTGGTGCTGCTTGATGAAGTTGTTTTCGAGGGCGAGGGCTTCCTTCTCGTTCTCGACGACGATGTAGTCGAGGTCGGCGGCCTCGGAGATGAGGGTGCCGGTTTTGGCTTCACTCAGGCGATCGTCGGAGAAGTAGTTGCGGACCCGGGCGCGGAGGTTTTTGGCTTTGCCAACGTAAATTATCTCGCCGAAGGCGTTCTTGTAAAGATAGACGCCCGGGAGAAGGGGGAGTTGGGATACTTTCTCGCGGAGGTTCATGGGGTACCGGGCGCTATACTGTGATTGTGGCACGGGTACTTTGGGTGACCTTTATTTTTTCGTCGATTTTAGGGGCGCAGGCTGTTCCGCCAGTGCAGCAGCAGCAGGAACCGCCAGAAGAGGACGTCAGTCGATCGCCGAACCGGGAGTACGCTTTCAACCCGATTCAGGCGGAGAAAGAGCTGAAAATTGGCCTGTTTTACGCCAAGAAGAGCAGCTGGAAGGCCGCAACGATGCGTTTTCGCGAGGCGACGCGTTGGAACCCGGGGCTGCCGGAGGCTTGGCTTCGGCTGGGCGAATGCCTCGAGCGCGGCAAGGACAAAAAGGGTGCGCGCGAGGCTTTCGCCAAGTATTTGGAGCTGGAGCCCGAGGCGAAGAATGCCGCCGAGATCAAGAAGAAATTGGGTTCGTAGCGCCCAACGCGGCGATGAGCCGCTCGATTCCGGCCGCTGGGTTCGGGAACAGATCGATGTACTGCAGTTGCGCCGTGATCTGGCGGGGCAGACGGCAATCATCGAGCCGAAGAGGCACGACGAACGTCTTTTCGAGCGGCCATTCCTGGGCCCGTTCGAGCGCATAGCGCAGTTCGGCGTGAAAGCGGCCGGTCCGTTCGAGAGCCCGGCGGGAGAAGCAGGGGACGAAGTAGTCGGTGACGCTGATGGCCCGGTCGATAGACCGGGGCCAGTTTTGGCCGGGGAGGAGCTTTTTGCGGTCCATCCAGGGGTGGAACCCCGCCTTCTCGAGGACTTCGTAGAGTGCTTCGACTTGGGCTACGTCTTCGATGGCGTAGGCGAGAAAGACCCTTTTGCCGCGGGCGGCCAGGAAGCGAATGTGACCCTGGGCATCGGTTCGAAAGGTGCCGACGGATTCGATATCGATACTGAGTCCTTCGGCGAGGCACTGCCGGAGCACTTCGACGACGTCTTCAGCGCCGGTGTTGGCCCCAGTGTTCTCGGGGGTTCGGTTCATTTTGCATCCTCCCTAGTGGGCCGAATGGTGCCCAGACCAGGTATGTTGACGCGTTTTCCGCGCCGCAGTTTGGCGATGAGAGAGGTGACCAATTGATCGAGTTGGTCGGCGGCCACCGCAGGCGGACATCCGGTGGAGGCGGCAATTCTATCGAGTAGTTCAGGAGTCTTCATTTCAATCCAGGGTCAGTTCGAGGCTAGAGTTTATGGACTACGGGCGCACCGGTTGAGCGGCGCGAGAGTCAAAGATCGAAATACGGTTCGTAGGCAGCGGTGTTTTGCGGTTCGAAGCCAAAGTCAGCAGCGCGGGACGAACGACGGCACTTGGTTTTGCGATTCGAAGCCAAATGGGATGGGCTGATCGAACGGATGCAGGATGGGAGAGGTGGCCGCGGCCGCTTTTTCCGGCGGGGCTGATTCGGCCAGTGGCACGATCTCGGCAGGATTCGGCAAGTTGCGCCGTTTTTCCTGGGCGTGATTCAGTACTTTCAGTGCCCGCAGATAACTCGGCTCCATGGTGGTGATGTACCGGGTGATCCGTTCCATGTGCTTGTAGTCGAAATCCGAGTAGAAGGCGAGCGCGAGCATATTGTCGCCATGGGTCGGGGTTAGCTGGTCGAATTCGTGTTCGGTTTGATGCTTGGAACGACGCGCTGGGCCCGGTTGAAGCGTCAGAGGGCCTGGGCTAGCTGGTCGGTTAGCATCTCTTCTTCGTCGTTGACGGGGTTGTATGCCTTTTTAACCGACGCCAGAAGTGCCTCGAGATCGGCTTCGGTTTCGCCGCCGACGATCAATGAGGCGGAGCAGAGGCCATGAGCCAAACGGTTTTTGCTGTAGGCGGCTTTTCCTTTTTCCGTTTTTGGGCCGGTCGATTTTTTAGCGTTCTCCCGATTGGCGAGGGTCCGGGCCATTTCTCCGGGGAACTGTTCGCGCCGATTCGGGGGAAAGATGTTGAGTCCAGGGCCGGTGGCTTCGCGCATCTCGGCGTCGAGTTTTGCGACGAGATGGGCCGGTGCCTTTGCGAAGTTGGTATCGGGGTAAGGCCGCAGTTGGTCGAACTCTTCCGTTGAGAGCATTTGAAAATCTCCAATTTGTAATTTGGGCGGGAGGGGTACCTCCGCTTTTTAGTTTTGGGGAGAGAAGGGAAGCAAGTAGCCCCTGGATTTTTTTAAGCGATAGAAAACGAAGGAGATATAAATGTGGACACTCGGAAAAGGCTGGCCAGCGGTACGTCCCTGCGTTTTATTTCGCCACGATACACCAGTCACTGGGAGATACCACCAGGATGTTTGAATTTGGATGGAAGGCGTTGGGCGAACGGTCCGATTATCTCATTTATCTGCATATCGAGCCGCGGGTTGGCAAACTTGCGGGCAACCCTGAATTCATGCGTATTCTGGGACTGCTGCATCCATGAGCGGGGGGTACAGAGTTACAGCCTCGTGTTTGTTGGCGGCACTTTTGAGCGGGACCGTGTGTCCGGCCGCTCGGTGTACAACGGTGCTCGATCCGCCGCGGGTGCTGGACGAGTACGAATTATATGTGAAGGGCGTGGAAGAATCGATGGCAATGCGGTTCGCCGGCGAACTCTCCTGGATTCCGGAATCGTCCCGCGGTGGAGCGGTTTCCGAATTGCGGGCCGGCCGGTCCGTGCGCTGGAATGTGAGTAAGGAATCGGTAAATCGCGGGCTTGCGAACCGGAACGGGACGGTAATCAACTGGATCGGCGCGATTCGGATTCCAAGAGCGCGGGTGGCGGACGTGCGGGATATATTGGAGGATTATGGCCGTCATGCGGTAATCTACCGGCCGTTGATATTCACTTCCCGGGCGAAGCAACTGGAGGCGGGGGCGAGAGCTCGGTACGATGTTACTTTTGGCCTGCAAAACACGTATAAGGGTGTATCGTTGTTTCCGCAAAACTACGCGTTCCAGGTGAGGAGCCGGACGAATTACTCCGAAAGTGGCGAGACGGGGAACCGCGTCTTGACGGTATATTCCCGGTCGGACGAGATTCGGGAATCGGATAGCGGCACGCCGGGGCAAAACGATTTTCTCGCGCCGCATCACGATCATGGAATTCTTTGGGCCTTGAATACTTATTGGCGGGCGCGGCAGACGGGTCCAGATGTGTATCTGGAATTCGAGACGGTGACGCTGGCGCGGTCGGTACAGGAATTCTCCTGTAAGATCGGGTTTGTTCCTATTCCGAAGTCGATAGTTGCCAATGTGATGGATGCGCTGCCGAAGGAGTCGTTGGATTTGATGTTAACGGCGGTGCGGGTTGAGAGGGAGCGGCGGCGGTAGTTTGGGGTGCGGAGCAACGGATGGCGGCGGATTGGCTGGCAGGGCAGTTGTGTAGTGGCCGCCGGGTGGGTTTTCCCTGGATCTCCTTGATCGCCTATCTGCGAATGACGACGAATCCGCGGCTGTTCGAACGGCGGGCGACGGCGACTCGACGCGATCCCGCCTCTGATGCCACTGGACTTAACGGCAGAGGCTCTTGCTCGGAGCGAAGGCCAACTGGCCCGGGAAAAAGACCCCTGCATCCGGAGTGCGAGGCGCATTTCAACTTTCAACGTGATGACGCGCCGGCGTCGGGGCGGATGAGATGGGCTCCGGGCAGGGTGACTCGCGGGTCTGGCGCCGTTTTATCTTCCGAGTGGCGCGTCACCCAGCAGCGATCCGGACTGGTACATCGACGACCTGGCTGCACAGGTGGGCAACGCACGCCGTGGCGGACTCTCTGGCGCAGGCGGCAACTCGTTGGCGAAAGGTTAAGCGCAACAGGGAGCGCCGCGCGGTCAGCGCAACCGCGACCAAAATCATATATGATGACGTTCGCCGCACGCCGGGAGGCTCTGAGTGTTTAAAACCAAGTGGAAGACTGAGCATAAAGGACATGTCATCGAGTTGGTGAATCGGCCATGGCTCGAGCGGCTGATTGTCGATGGAAAGGAAATCGCCAGGGAGCCAGGCGCCACTTGGGAACCGCGCAGCTTTCAGGCGACCATTCCCGACGGGAACGGGTCTATGAGGGTGGACGCCAACACTCATTTTTCGAAAAGTCCGCGGGGACTTCGATTCACCGTATTGGTGGATGGCAAGGAGATTTATAGCGAGGTGAAATGGCCGCTCCGGTGGTATCTTCCGTTCGCGTTTGTAGGCCTGATTCTGGTGCGCGTGGTCGTTCGACTGGTAAGTTAATCAGTCTCCGGTTGACAGGCGGCGAAACAGGCGATTAGAGTTGGAACGTGAGGGGCATTCGCATTATTCCGACGCTAGTCATCGCCTCGATCCTATTTTTGCGGGGTGGCGATTGTATCCCGCTACTCTTTGCGAATCAGGCGACGAAGGACTGTTGCACCAAAGGAAAGTGCAGCCGGTCTCAGAAAGCGGACCCTTGCTGCCAGATCAGCAGTTCGGATGGGGTGCAGGACTTTCAAGCCCAGAACAAGGTAAGTGTGCCGGTTTTGGCGGAACTGGATGTTGCCTTCGCTGACGCCTGCTGGCCTGGTTTGACGCCACTTCTCCATCTGCAAACGTTCGACCTCGACATCTCTCCCCATCCCCCACCAGGCCCTCTGGTGCGGCGATCGCTCCCTTTGTTGATCTAAAACCTCCTTCTGCTTTTCGCTCCGCGGATGCATCGGTGCGCCCGCGTTTTGTATTCCCGAGAAGTATCAGGAGAAATGTATGCGCGTACCCAAGCGGTCCGGCATGGTCCTTTCGTTGTATTTCGTCGCAATCCTTCCTCTGTATGGCGAGCAAGTGGCGACGATATCGGAACGGGAGCCTGTCATTCCAATGGACGAACTCGTCCAGGAGTTACTGAAGAATAGTCCCGCGTTGCGAAGTGCTCAATACCGGGTGGACGCGGCGATGAAGCGGCCATCCCAAGTCAGCACTTTGCCGGAACCTAAACTCAGCGTGAG
>JBKJLJ010000525.1:0-4728 GCA_046597015.1 Bryobacteraceae bacterium | reverse complement strand
TTCTCCGGCGGATCCGAACCGGATTTATGCCTCGCAATCAAGCGGTTGGTTTGGGCAACTGTTACAGCGATCGAACGACGGGGGGCTGAGTTGGGAGCCGGTGGGGAATAAGTTCGTCTACGACGGGGTGCCAGGGACGCACCAGTGGTACGACGGGACGCCGCATCCGTGGGAGTTTAAGCGGGTTTGGCATTTGGAACCGTCGCCGTTTGATCCGGATTTGGTTTATGCGGGGGTGGAAGACGCGGCGTTGTTTCGTACGGGGGACGGCGGCCAGACGTGGACAGAGCTTTCGGGGCTGCGGGAACATGGATCGGGGTCGCGGTGGCAGCCAGGGGCGGGGGGGATGTGCCTGCATACGATCGTGCTGGATCCGACGAACCGGGAGAGGATCTACGTGGCGATTTCGGCAGCGGGAGCGTTTCGAACCGACGATGGCGGGGTGAGTTGGAAGGCGATCAACCAGGGGCTTCGCTCGGAGTACATACCGGACCCGAAGGCCGAGGTGGGCCATTGCGTGCACCGGATCGCGATGCACCCTGCGCGGCCGAACACTCTGTTTATGCAGAAGCATTGGGACGTGATGCGGACGGATGACTTGGGGGATAACTGGCACGAGGTGAGCGGAGACTTGCCGACGGATTTCGGTTTTCCGATTCAGGTGCACGCGCATGAGCCGGAGACGATTTACGTGGTGCCGATCAAGAGCGATTCGCTGCACTATCCACCGGAGGGAAAGTTGCGAGTTTATCGGAGCCGGACGGGGGGAAACCAGTGGGAGGCTTTGTCGAACGGCCTGCCGCAGAGCGATTGCTACGTGAATGTCCTGCGGGACGCGATGGCGGCGGATAGCTTGGAAGCGTGCGGTATCTACTTTGGGACGACCGGCGGGCAGGTGTATGCGTCGCCGGATGCGGGGGACCATTGGACGGCAATTGCGCAGAATCTTCCGCCGGTGCTCTCTGTGGAAGTACAGACGCTGCCATGATTCGGGTGATGATTCCGGCGCACTTGCGGACGATTGCGAAGGTGAACGGGGACGTCCTGTTGGCCGTGGAGGGATTGGTAACGATCCGTGCGGTTCTGGACGCGTTGGAGGGGCGGTATCCGGCGTTGTGCGGCACGATTCGGGATCAAGTGACGAGAGAGCGACGCCCGTTCATCCGGTTTTTCGCGTGTACGGAGGACTGGTCCCATGAGGCGGTCGACACGGAACTTCCGGCGGCGGTGCGGGGGGGCGCGGAGCCGTTTTTGATTATTGGAGCGATTGCGGGCGGGTCGGATGGCTCCGCGGAATTGGAGCTCTATCGGCCGGCATTGACGGGGCACTGCTACCGGATGCTGGGTTCGGCGGTGGACGCAGAGGATGCGGCGCAGGAGACGTTGATTCGGGCTTGGCGGAGTTTGGAGCGATTTGAAGGCCGGGCGTCGTTGCAGACGTGGCTTTATCGAATTGCGACGAACGTGTGTCTGGATGAGTTGAAGGAGCGGGGTCGACGCGCGCGGCCGATGGAAGAGGGTCCGGCGAGTGCGACGACGGACGCGTTGACGAAGCGACCGCATGGTGACTGGCTGGAGCCGATCGCGGACGGCAAGGCGTTGCCGACGGAGGGGGACCCAGGGGAGTTGGCGATGCTGCGGCAGAGTATTCGGCTGGCGTTTGTGGCGGCGCTGCAGCATCTGGCGCCGAAGCAGCGGGCGGCTTTGCTGTTGGTGGAGGTATTGGGATGGTCGGCGGCCGAGGCGGCGGAGACGCTGGAGACGACAGTGGCGGCGGTGAATAGTGCGTTGCAGCGGGCGCGGGCGGTTATGGCCAGCCGGGTGCCGCCGGAGCCGGGAGTACTGACGGCGGCGCAGAGAGAGATGTTGGATCGTTACCTGGCGGCTTTCGAGCGTTATGATGTGGCGGAGTTGGCATCGTTGTTGCGCCAGGATGTGACTTTTTCGATGCCGCCGTATGCGCTTTGGCTGCGGGGACCGGAGGCGGTGCAGAGGTGGCTCGTTACGGTGGGGCACGAGTGCCGGGGTTCGCGGTTGCTGCCGATTGCGGCGTGCGGGTCGCCGGCCTTCGCGCAGTATCGACCGAGCCCGGAGGGCGGGCACGTTCCGTGGGCGATCGTGGTGTTGGAACTTTCGGGCGACCGGATTGCGGGTTGGAACTCGTTTTTAGATACCGAGACGCTGTTTCCGCACTTCGGGCTGCCGATGAGGCTTACTTAAGGGGCTCACCGCTTTTTCTTTTTCTTCTTGTTCTCTTGGCGGTTGGCGTGACGGCCGGTGCCGTCCCCTTCGTCGCGGATGCCGCCGGCGGGATTGAGCTTCGCGAGGGCAGCGTGGAGGCGTTGGCGGGCGGCGACGGCGGCGGGGTCTTTCGATTCCGGGGCGACGAGAGGTTCTTCGAACGGCGCTTTGCTCATGTCGTAGAGCGCCCCGGTTTGGTCCACCTTCCACTTGGCGTCTCGAACGTACCATTGGCGGGCGAGTTGAATAAAGATCCACTCGCGGGTTGGTTGGGTGGAGGTACCGCGGAGTTGGGAGGCGAAGCTATGGCCGTCGACTATCGTGTTGGCGGGTAGCTTGGCCCCAGCGAGTTCCGCGAAGGTGGGGTGGAAGTCGGTGGAGTCTATGAGATGGGGAGTGACTTCGCCGGCGGGGGTTTTGCCCGGCCAATTGGCGATTAGGGGCACAAGGGCTCCGCCTTCGAGCATAGAGCCTTTGTCACCGGATAGGCGGCGGCCGCCGATGGACGATCGGGCAGCGGCTCCTCCGGCGGTGCCGTTATCGCCGACGAAGAGGATGAGGGTGTTGTTGCGCAGCTTGAGGCGTTCGAGTTCGGCGACGAGTTTGCCGACGAGTTTGTCCATGTAGCGGATGTTGTCGTCGTAGAGGCCTCCGCTACTCGGGGCGCCATGGGGTGCGCTATCGGGGGTAGGGAGGATTTCGGCGTGGACGTGGGAGAGGGAGTAATAGACGTAGAAAGGTTTGGTGCGGTGCCGGGTGATGAAGTCGACGACGAAATCATGCATCCGATCGGGCAGGTATTCTCTATCGCGGAGGTCCTTCTTTTCTCCGTTGAGGACGTAGGTTCTGGCCTTGGGTTGGGTATTCCAGTAGGCGCCGCTGCCCTGGAATTTGAGATATTCATCGAAGCCAAAGTCGGCGGGTCCGAGGGGGAGTTGGCCCCATTTGCCGACCGCGGCAGAGACGTAGCCGGCCTGTTTGAGGACGGTGGGCGTCATGATTTCGACGGTGGGTTTCATGAGACCCGTGGCGTCCTGGTTGGTGGCGCCGGTGCGGAAGGCATAGCGGCCGGTGAGGATGAGGGCGCGGGAGGGGCCACAGAGGGGGGCGGTATAGGCGTTGGTGTAGCGGGTGCCTCCGCGGGCGAGTTGATCGAGGTGGGGTGTTTTGAAGTTGTCGGCTCCGTAGCAGCCGACGCTATCGATGCCGAGATCGTCGGCAAGGACAAAGACGATGTTGGGCTTGGCGGGGGAGCGGGGGGTTTGGCTGGCGGCGGCAGTGGCCGTCGCGAGGGAGCCGAGGGCTCGGAGGAAGGTTCGGCGGAGCATCAGTGATGAGTTTAGCGCGACGGTGACGGGGAGTTGATGGGAGTTTCGGCGGAGCGGAGTCTGCTGGGGATCTGCCAATGGAACTGATGGAGCGCTATCTGGTCCTGATCCGGTTGATCCAGACTCTTCGAGAAAAGGTGTATAGGGCCTGGACCGATGCGGAGATGCGGAAGCCGTGGTTCGTGCCGCTGCCCGTTTGGTCCGGCGCTGGACGGCCGATGGGGTACGGCGGCCGACCAGTTGGAGGCGCTGATTGCTCGGGAGGGGCTGGGTTAAGCCCCTTTGCCGACGAGTTCCTGGAGACGCCCGACCATTGCGAACATGGTGTGTGATTGAGCGTTGAGTTGTTCGCTGGCAGCGGCACACTCCTCCGCCTGGGCGGCAGAGCGCTGGTTGGTTTGTTCGAGTTGCTGGGCGGCAGTGGAGATTTGACTGATGCCGCGGGCTTGTTCGTCGCTGCCGGCGTTGACGGTGTAGATGAGGGACTTGACCCGCTTGGTGCTTTCGGTGATGGCTTGGATGGTCGAGACAACTTGACCAACTTGGGTGTTGCCTTCTTTCGCTCGTCGGATGGACTCTTCGATGAGTTCGGTAGTGTCCTTGGCGGCTTGGGAGGAGCGCTGAGCTAGATTGCGGACTTCGCCCTCGACCACGGAGAATCCGAGGCCCAGTTCGCCAGCTCGGGCCGCTTCCACAGCGGCGTTGAGGGCGAGGATATTCGTTTGGAACGAAATATTTTCGATGACTTGAATGATGCGGGAGATTTTTGAACTGGAGTCACCGATCTCTTTCATGGAGGTGATCATCTTGTCGAGGGTGACGTTGGCTTCGGTAACTTGGCCCTCGACAACGGTCATGAAGTTGGCGACCTCGCGGGCGCTGTCCGCGTTGCTTTGGGTGGTGGCGCTCAGTTGGTGACTCGAGGCGGAGGTTTGTTCTAGCGCGCTTGCTTGCTCGGTGGCGGCTTTGGCAAGGACTTGGCTGGAGGTGGCTATGGCTCCCGCGGCGTTTGTAACTTGGCGGGCGCCATGAGTAAGTTCGTCGACGACGTCACCCAAGTTACGATTGATGCTGCGAACAAAGAGTTGGCTGAGGACAGCTCCCACCAAGCCGACTAACGCAAGCAGGGCCCAGTTGCGGGCGGTGGCCGAGTGACCGG
>JBKJLJ010000371.1:0-3088 GCA_046597015.1 Bryobacteraceae bacterium | reverse complement strand
CCCTGGGTCGCCGCCCTCACCGAACTCACGACCAGTGAATCCGCCTGGACCGCCGAGTCCGCCCGTTCCCGCCAAGCCGCCGAAGCGTTCGTCTCGCAACTCGACGCGAGCGACCTCGCCCGCTATCTCACCGAACGCCGCCACCTCCGCATTCTCCTCGCCCACAATTCGCTCTACTATCCCTCCGCCGGCGGAGGCGACAAATCCAACCGGCTGTTGATGGAAGCGCTAGCCGCCCGCGGCCACCACGTCCGCGTCGTCACCCGCGTCGAATCCTTCGGCCAACCCGACCACGACGCCTACTGCAACGCCCTCGCCACCCGCGGCGTCACCCCCACCGTCAACCCCGACGACGTCACCTTCACGCTCAAGAGCGTCGACATCCGCACCCTCACCCGTTCTCCTCTCTGGCGTCCCTACTTCCAACGGCACATCGACGATTTCGACCCCGACCTCATCGTCACCTCCACCGACGACCCCGCCCAACTGCTTTTCGATCTCGCCGTCCGCGCCCCCCGCGCTCGCGTCGTCTATCTCATTCGCGCCACCATCGCCGTTCCCTTCGGCCCCGATTCTAGCGGCATCCACCCCGAACGAACCCAGCTTTTGCAGCAGGCCGACGGTGTCGTCGGCGTCTCCCACTACGTCGCCAACTACGCCCGCCAGCACGGCGAACTCCACCAAGCCATCCACGTCCCCATCTCCCTCCTCGAACCCGGCCCGTCGCCCCTGCTCGGCAAGTTCGATAACCCCTACGTGCTCATGGTCAACCCCTGCGCCGTGAAGGGCATCGCGATTCTCCTCGGCCTCGCCGACGCCCTGCCCGAGGTAACGTTCGGAGCGGTCCCCTCCTGGGGCACCACCCACGACGATCTCGCTGAACTCGAAAAGCGCCCAAACATCACGATCCTTCCGCGGACGGACAACATCGACGAGCTTCTCGCCAAGTCCCGCGCCACCCTCGTCCCCAGCGTCTGGGCCGAGGCCCGCAGCCGTATGGTGCTGGAATCGCTCTCGCGCGGTGTCCCCGTCCTCGGCGCCGACGTCGGCGGCTTGCACGAAGCGATGCTGGGCGTCCCTCACCTGTTGCCCGTGAACCCCGTCGTGACCTACCAGGGAGCGGTCGACGAGCACATGGTTCCCATCGCCGACGTCCCGCCCCAGAATCTGAGCCCGTGGGTCGAAGCCCTCCGGCGCCTAACGAGTGAACGCCCCTACTGGGACAAACTCTCCGCCCTCTCCCGCGAAAAAGCCCTCCGCTACATCGAAAACTTGAACGTGCTGCCGTTTGAAGCCTACGTCGAAAGCCTGCTCCACCAGCCGAAGCGCGGAGCCGCCGCCCCCCAAGCCGCCGTCGGGCCATTGGCTCAGCTCTCCCCGGAGCGCCGCCGCCTAGTCGAGTTGCGTTTGAAAGAGCGAGCCACCTGGTTCCCGACCGTACCGAAATCCGGCCGTCGAATCTTCTGTTTCCCCTGGGCCGGAGCCGGGCCATTTGCCTATCGAGGTTGGCAGGAGAAGCTCGGCCCCGAATTCGCCCTGATTCCCGTCCGGCTCCCCAACCGTCCCTGGAAGAACATCGAGGATCTCCTCGACCAACTGGCGACGCAAATCCGGCCGCTATTGCAAAGCGAACCCGCCATCTTCTTCGGCCATTCGATGGGAGCGGGCCTGGCGTTCGAGATCGCCCGGCGCACGAACCCATTGGCTCTGATCGTCTCTGCCGCCCGAGCTCCGAAGTTCCGCATCAACTACGCCCCCCCGATAGAGCCGACCGACGAAGAGTTATTGAACCAACTCGAGCGCCTTGGAGGAGCCCCCCGAAATCGCCTCCAGGCCCTCCTCCCGGCCTTCCGCGCCGACACCCGTCTCTTCCGCACCTGGGTCTACCACCCGGCCGAGCCCCTGACGATCCCCGTAACGGCGATAGGAGGAACCGAAGACCCCCAAGTCCGCCCCGAGCATCTGGACCCCTGGTCCGAAGTCACCACCGGCCCTTTCGAGCGGCGAGAATTCCCCGGAGGCCACTTCTACTTCCAGACCCACCCCGGCTTCTTCCCCGCCCTTGCCGCTATAACATCGGAAGCGCGCTATCGGAATCCACAAAGCGAACAGGGCTCCCGCTCAAGTTACGCATGAGCCCATCCAAAGCGAGCAGGCTTGAGTCTGCGGAAACAAAAAGCTCGGCATCGAATGCAATCGCCGTGGCAATGTGTAGTGCATCGGCCGCCCTAATCCCACGAGTTCGCAACTGCCTTTGTTGAAGCTGCGCCTCAATTGTAGCCAGCGTCAGGTCGCAAACCTGCAATCCAAATCCTTTGATGATCATCCGAATGAGGACCGGACAATCGCGCGCCGCATCGATAAGAGTTTTTCGATCTTGCGGAACACTCGACGGAGCCCTCTTCAGTACTCCGTAGAACGCCTCCTCACCTTCGTAAAAAGTCAAACAAGAGGTTGCGCCGGAATGCGATCGGCTGAACTTTTCAAAGAGCCTAGCGGAATCCACGGCTAGTTGAGTCGCACTCCGCCCCCGGCGGCTGACTGATCGCATCGCGGCATACTGCGGCCCTAGCAGAGTAAGGTAGTCCACAAAGACCCCCGTATCGAGATAAACGCGCACCTTAAGCTGCTTGCAGCCGGCTAACGAACTGTTCTGGCGTTATCATTTTCGGTGCACTACCGAACGCCGTAACGACCTCCCTTCGCCGGGGGTCGTCCGTCACAAAATACGCACAACCTTCCGCGCTGCTAAGGATTAGTACGTCGTTGACGTGGGCCGTGTGCGTACCGATAGCCCTCCACCGCGAAACCATCGAATCTGCATCTTCTAGATCGATCGGCAAGACTTCCAAGGTCTCGAGGACTCGATGCAACTTGTCTGCAGTCTGCGCATCGCAGTTTAGAAGCAACTCTTGAAGCACGATGCCGTTCACCGCAAACCGAACTCCGCCCCGGGACTTTGCGGAAAACAGGCGAACAGCCCAAGCCTCCCCACGCAGGTATTCGAGGATTACGCTCGTATCGAGAAACACGACCGGCAAGGGCCGCTCGTGTTTCTCGATACGACCGGCAAGGGCCGCTCGTATCG
>JBKJLJ010000370.1:0-4337 GCA_046597015.1 Bryobacteraceae bacterium | reverse complement strand
TCGAGTCGTTGACGACGACTGAGTCAGAGACGGAGCCGACTTCGAGTACGATATTGAGCTCGACGGTTTCCGAGACGCGGACTTCGACGGTGGGGCGGGAGTAGGCCTTGAAGCCGTTTTGTTCGACGGTTACTTTGTAGAAGCCGGAGAGGAGATAGGGGAGGGAGTAGAGGCCGGATTCATTGGTGATGGCGGTGGCGGCGACGCCGGTATCCTTGGCGGTGGCGCGGACTTTGGCACCGGGTATGAGGGCTCCGGAGGCGTCGGAGAGGGTGCCGCGGATGAAGCCGCGGGGATCCTGGGCTTGGAGGGTAAGGGCGAGGAGAGCGATGACTAATAGTTTCATGACCGTGCCTTCGATCTTCTAACTGTTTTTCGTCGTTTGCAAGGAGGAGTGTTTGGCGCCGAGGTGAGAAGCGGGCTACTCAAGTCAACATCATTTCGTAAAGTTTGGTGACGGTTCGCCAGTTACGGGCGGTGCCTGTCTTAGGGAGCATGGTCGCGAGCTTGCTCCGGCCCATGCCGTTCGGAAGATGCAGATAGAGATGGAGTCCGTAGAGGGTGAAGGCTTCGGGAACGACGGCGGTGGGGAGCTTGGTTGGAGGTTCGAAGAGGAAGACGACGTGGGAGTGCTCGGGGGGATATGGGTTGTGGGCGATGAGGTCGGCGAGTTCGGCCTGGGTGCGCAGGAGGGTGGGGGCGGGGAGCAGGGCAGGGAGGGCGGCGGCGACAGCGGGGGTCGCGGTGAAGAGGACGTTGCCAGATTGGATGTAGGTGCGGACGTTTTCGCAGCCGGCGGCGGAGCAGAGGCGGGCGAGTTCGGCCATGGGGAGTTTACCGTGGCCACCGACGTTGATTCCGCGGAGCAGGGCAAGGTAGGTTGGAGGCATGAACAAGGTTAACTTAGCCGACAAGCTGGCAATGATTAGCGACCATTGGAATCCGAGGATTGTGGGGGAGCTAAACGGGCAGCACGTGAAGCTGGTTAAGTTTCAGGGGGAGTTCGTTTGGCACGATCATGCGGAGGAGGACGAGATGTTTCTCGTGGTGAAGGGTGGGTTTCGGATGGAGTTTCGGGACCGAAGTGTCGAGTTGGCGACGGGGGAGTTTTTGATCGTACCGAGGGGCGTGGAGCGTCGTCCCGTGGCGGCGGAAGAGGTGGAAGTGATGCTGTTTGAGCCGGCGGCGATTCTGCATACAGGCGGCGTGGAATCGCCGCTGACGGTGCGGGAATGGCAGCGGATTTAGTAGTACAACTTGAGAGCGAACTGCATGATCCGGGCGCGATCCGTGCCGGTGACGACGCCGAAGCCGGGCTGGCCAAACGTAGTTCCCGCGGGATTGTTGAAGTTCACGTTGTTGAACGCGTTAAACATCTCGGTGCGGAATTGTAGCTTGGACCGTTCGGTGATGCGGAAGTTTTTCAGAATCGAGATATCCCAATTTTGCAGGCCAGGGCCCAGATTGTCCGGTAGGAAGCGGCCGACATTGCCGAAGCTGAATTGGGGCGCGTCGATGAAGGCGGTAGGGTTGATCCAATTGTTGATGCGTTCCTTGGTGCCACCCGGGGTAACGCTGGAGATACCGGTGGAGTTCGGGCGCTGCCCTCCGCCGAAGGAGTTGGTGGTGTTGTTCCGGGAGCCGATGGAGATGGGGGAGCCGGACTGAATGGAAGTAACTCCGTTGAGAGACCAACCGCCCAGGACGTAGTCAAGATGGCGCGAGGAGTTTAGGAAACGCCTGCCCTTGCCGATGGGGAGTTCCCATTGATAGTTGATGGCGAGATTGTGGGGGATGTGGATAGCGGAAATTGACTTGTCGAGATCGCGGCGGTTGTTGTTGGTGTAGCCGGGATTTTGGTCGCCGAGGAAACCGGCGACGGAGGAGAAATCGTCAATGGATTTAGAGAAGGTGTAGGCGACCAGGAACTGAACGCCGCTCGCGAAGCGCTTGCGGAATTTGACTTGGAGGGCGTGATAGCTGGAGTGGCCGAGCGTGCCCCACTGCTGGGTGAGGCCGGTGAGCCAGGGGCGGGGCAGCAAGAGCTGGCCGGCGGTGGTGGTGGCGCGGCCGAGGTTGGTAGCCGCCGGGAGAATGCCAAGAAACGGGTTCGGTACGACTCGATTGAGTTCGCTGCCAAGCGCTAGAAACTGATCGGGCAACTGATTGAGACTGGTGTTGGCTTGGAGTTTGACGCCGGAGTTACCTGCGTAGGCGACGTCCAGAAGCAGACTGTTGGGGAGCTGATATTGGAGATTGGAGTTCCATTGGACGGCGTAGGGAACGCGGTCGTAGCGAAGTCCGGTGCTGATGCCCTGCCCGGCGAAGGTGAGGAGGCCGTCGGCTCCGTTGCGCGGAACGATGAAGCCGTCGGGGTAAGGGTTGGAGAGATTCGTGAAGGGCGTGCGGCCGCCGTCGATGGAGGAGGTGTAAGGCGTGATGGCGTTGAAGCTGAGGGCGCCGGTGGTGGTGGCGCTGGGGCCGATGCCGGTGGTGGGGGCGTAGAAGACTCCGAAGCCGGAGCGATAGACGAGGCGTTCGTTAATTTTGTAAGCGAGACCGAGGCGGGGCGCGAAGTTATTCTTATCGAGGTTTTTGATGCCGCGGGGTCCGCCGCCGGGGGTGCGGTCGCCGGCGAAGACGATGCCGCCTTTGAGATTGTTGAAGCCGGGGGCCCGGAGGGGAGACGGCGCATCGAGATCGAACCAGGAGGCGCGATTGAACCGCTCGGTGAGGGGGAAATCCGCGTCCCAACGAAGGCCGAGATTGAAGGTGAGGCGGTTGTTGACGCGCCAATCGTCTTGGAAGTATCCAGCGGCATAGGGCACCTGAATGGAGGTGGCGGGTTCGGATTGGATCTGTCCGCCGGAGGGGAGGCCGAGCAGCATGGAGGCCACGGCATCGCCACCGCCGGTACGATCGAAGAAACGGCGGGTGAAGCCGTCGTTAAACGTGTAGGTTCCCGCGGGATTGGCGGGGCGGAAGTTGGAGGAGCGATTGAGACGATAGGTGGCTCCGAACTTGATGGTGTGGGAGCCGAACAGGCGGCTGGCGTCGGCGGTCCAGGTGTGGGTTTCGAACTTGTTGCCGATGATGTAAGAGCTTGCGGGGCCCTGTTGGGAGTAGTTGGCGACGCTGATGGTGGGGTAGACGGCGAACTGGGCGACGCCGTCCAGGCGGGCAGGGAAGCCGAGTTGGCTGGGGCTGGGTTGACGATCATCGCGGGGGTAGCGGGGGTTGGCATGATAAGCATAGCCGAGGTTGGCATGGAGGACCCAGCCATGGGTGACGATGGTGTCATCGATGGTGGCGCTGCGGCTGACGACGCCGTCGAAGCCGGGGCTGGGGGAGGCGATGGTCGAGTATTGATCGGGCTGGGTGCTATTGGCGATGTCGGAGGAGAAGCGTCCGAAGAGGTTGTGCCTGTCGCTAATCCGGTGATCGATGCGGGTGGAATAGACGTTGCGGGCGTCGCGGGAGCCGGCCTGGGTGAAGAAGTTGTTGATAACGCCGGGGCGGTTGGTGGCGGGATAGTAGCTGATCAGATTTTTGCCGATGGGATTTTGGCGGGCTGCGGGGATAAGGTTAGTGGGGAAGGGGGTGCGTTCGCCGGCCGCGGAGATGGTGGCGGGATCGTAGATGAGGCCGTTCACTTCGCCGAAGTCGCCCTGGCGCATCCGCTGGGTGGGTACGGTGAAGAAGCTGGAACTGGGGTTGACTTGCCGGACGCCTTCGTAGTTGAAGAAGAAAAAGGTCCGTTGGCGGGATTTGGTGAGCGGTCCGCCGAGGGTGCCGCCGAACTGATTGAAGCGGAAGGGCCCGCGAGGGCGGCCGTTGAGATTGTTGAAGAAGCCATTGGCATCGAGAACGTTGTTGCGGAGGAACTCATAGAGTACGCCATGGAATTCGCTGCCGCCGGCGCGATGGACCATGTTGATGACGGCGCCGCCAGTGCGGCCGTATTCCGCGGAGAGGCTGTTGGTTTGGACTTTGAACTCCTGGACGGCGTCGGGTGAAGGGACATAGGAGGGTTGGTTGTAGCCCATGACTTCCTGGGGAGAACCGTCGACGAGGATGGAGCTGGAGACGTTTCGCCCGCCATTGGCGGAGAAGCCATTCGAGCCGATGGAGCCGCTGCCGGAGGTTTGATTACGGAAGCTGGAGTTCATGTTGACGCCGGGGGTGAGGGCGACGAGTTGGAGAACGTTGCGGCCGTTGAGAGGGAGGTTCTCTGTGGTGACGGAGTTGATGACTTCGCCCAGGGTGGAGGAGGCGGTTTCCAGGAGCGGGGTTTCGGCCTTCACTTCTACCGTTTCCGAAATCGCACCGACTTCGAG